>NZ_LSIS01000262.1:0-231 GCF_001556365.1 Blastomonas sp. CCH1-A6
CATTTTTCACTCCTTTAGGCGAAGCCGCTGCCTGCGGCCTGCGGCTCTGACCCGCTGGCGAAGCGCGGGATGGGGAGGGGGAAGCAAAATCGATGGGAGTGGTGCGGGCGGCGCGTCTAGGGAGGCCCCGGCGCGCGGGAGCGCGCCGGAACTGGCCGAACTTGGCGTGCAACCCGGTCCTGTCGATTATGCTTCGGGAACGAAAGGGCGGGTGCCCTTGGTGTTCCCCCC
>NZ_LSIS01000026.1:0-1523 GCF_001556365.1 Blastomonas sp. CCH1-A6
CGGCGGCAGCGGCCTGCTCGGTCGCGCCCTGCGAGACCTGTTCGGAGCTCGACGACAGTTCCTGGCTGCCCGAGGCGACATTGCCGATGGCAGCGGTGGTATCCGCCACCACGATGCGCAGTCGCTCCACCATGCGGACCAGGGCCTGGCCCAGCATGTCCTTGTCCGACTGCGACTGGGGCTGCACGGTCAGGTCGCCCTCGGCAATGTCCTGCGCGATCTGCGACATGGTTTCGAAATTCGTGCGCAGCCGGGCCAGGTTGTCTGCCAGCTGATCGGTCAGCCCGCCATAGGTGCGGCTCGTCGCCACGGTGGCATCGCCCTGCGAGAGCGCGGTGATCACCATGCCGATGTCGCCATAGGCGGCTTCGACGGCGGCCACGCATCCCTGCATCGTGCCGATCTCGTCCTTGCGGTCGTTGGCGAGCGGGTGAGCGAGCGCGCCAAGCGCGTCGGATACACGGGCGATCGGTCGCGCGATGGTGCGGGTCATCAGCAACCCAATGCCCAGCGCTGCCAGAATGCCGACGCCCATGCCGATCCAGATCGCCATGCTGATGGCCTCGAACGCTTCGGCCTGAGCCTTCTGCCGGTTGGCGAGCAGGGCGCGTTCCATCGCGACCATTTCGCCGACGCGGGCGCGTAGCTCGTCCATGGCCTTCTTGCCTGCACCGCTGGCTTCAAAGGCACGCGCCTGGCCTTGCGCTTGCGGCGCTGCCATCAGCCGGATGCCACGCTCGGCCACGTCACCGCGCCAGGCTTCGGCGAGCTGCTTGATGGCATCGAGCCGCGCCTGCTGCTGCGGATTGTCGGCGGTGAGAGCCTTGGCCTCGTCCCAAGCGCGAGCAAACCCGGCTTGCCCCTTCTTGTAAGGCTCAAGAAAATTCTGGTCGCCCGATACCAGGTAACCGCGATAGCCGGTTTCCTGATTGACCATGTTTTCCACCATCGCGCCCGCAGCCGCGATAACCTTGTACGTGTGTTCGTTGATCTGGGTCGATTGCTCTACCTTGCCGGCATTGTCGAGAATGACACTGTTGGCGGCCACCGTGATCCCGATGATCGTTCCAAGGCACAGGATCAGTTTCTTGGCGATGGACATGTTATTGAAGAAAGCCACAGTTCAAATCTCCTCGTGAAGTGGGCAAGGCCTCGAAAGCTGGTGTGTCGGGCGAAGAGCGCGACGGTTCGGGTCCCGAGCGGTCAGGCAGCCGCCGATCCGAAATCCATATCCTCGGAATCCGCACCGCCACGCTCCAGATCGAGCGCAAAGCCCTGGACCCGCTCCTGCTGATGCGCCACGCTATGGGGCTTCGGCTTGGGGCCGGTTGGCTTGGCGGGCTTCGCGGTGCGCTTGGGCTGAGCGCTGGCCGGACGGCGGACGCTCTGGACGGCGCGGCCATGGCCGCTTGCGTCGACGCGGAAGAAGGCGATGGTCTGCTGCAGTTCCTCGGCCTGGCTTGCCAGTTCCTCGGAGGTCGAGCTGATCTGCTCGGAGGCGCTCGCGTTCTGCTGCGTCACCT
>NZ_LSIS01000263.1:0-5153 GCF_001556365.1 Blastomonas sp. CCH1-A6
CACCTCATCGTCGCGCATAGATCCGCCCGGCTGGATCACCGCCGTCGCGCCCGCCTCGACTGCCGCCAGCAGGCCGTCGGCAAACGGGAAGAACGCGTCCGAGGCGACCGACGAGCCGACGGTGCGCGGCTCTGCCCAGCCATAGGTTTCCGCCGCCTCGCGCGCCTTGGCAGCGGCGATGCGCGCGGAATCGCGGCGGTTCATCTGGCCCGCGCCGATCCCGGCGGTCGCGCCGTCCTTGGCATAGACGATCGCGTTCGACTTGACGTGCTTGGCGACGGTCCAGGCGAACAGGCAGTCGGTCAGTTCCTGCTCGGTCGGCGCGCGCTTGGTGACGACCTTCAGGTCCTCGCGCGCGATGCGGCCATTGTCGCGCGACTGCAGCAGCGCGCCGCCCGCGATCGTGCGCAGCGCGATGCCGCCGCGCGCGGGGTCCCACAGATCGCCGGTCAGGATCAGGCGCAGGTTCTTCTTCTTGGCGAACACCGCCTTGGCCGCATCATCGGCATCGGGCGCGCAGACGACTTCGGTGAAGATGTCGCTGATCGCCTCGGCGGTCGGGCCGTCGAGCGGACGATTGACGGCGATGATGCCGCCAAAGGCCGACACGCTGTCGCATTGCAGCGCTGCCTTGTAGGCGCTGACCAGATCGTCGCCGCTCGCCACGCCGCACGGATTGGCGTGCTTGACGATGACCACGGTCGGCGGGCCGTCGCGGAATTCGGCGACGAGTTCGAGCGCCGCATCGGCATCGTTGAGATTGTTGAAGCTCAGCTCCTTGCCCTGGACCTGGCGATGATCGGCGAGCGACCCGCCCGGCGCGAAGGCGGGCAGATAGAGCGCCGCGCTCTGGTGCGGGTTCTCGCCATAGCGCAGCGCCTGGCCCTTGCGGAACGGCACCGAGAGCTTCTCGGGATACATCTCGCCCTGATCGGCAAAGGCAAACCAGCTGGCGATCATGGCGTCATATTCGGCCGTCGCGGCATAGGCCTTGGCCGCCAGCTTGCGGCGGAAGGCAAGCGTGGTCGCGCCGCCGCTCGCCTGCATCTCCTGCGCCAGCGTCGCATAATCGGCGGGGTCGGTGACGATCGTGACGAAGGCATGGTTCTTGGCGGCAGAGCGCACCATGCTGGGGCCGCCGATATCGATATTCTCGATGATCTCATCGCGCTGGGCGCCCTTGGCGACGGTCGCGGCAAAGGGATAGAGGTTGACCACGACCAGATCGATCGCGCCGATGCCGTGCGCTTCCATCGCCGCGACATGCTCTGCATTGTCGCGCACCGCGAGCAGCCCGCCATGCACCATCGGGTGCAGCGTCTTGACCCGGCCGTCCATCATCTCGGGAAAGTCGGTGATCTCGGAAATGTCGCGCACCGCAAGGCCCGCGTCGCGCAGCGCCTTGGCGGTGCCGCCGGTGGAAATGAGCTCCACGCCATGCGCCGCCAGAGTGGCGCCGAGTTCGGCCAGGCCGCTTTTGTCGGAGACGGAAAGCAGCGCGCGCTTGATCGCAATGTCGGTCACGTGATTATCCCATATGCTTGATAAGCCAGCCGTAATTGCCGCCGCCCACCGATGCGGTGCCGGACAGGACAATTTGCTGGCTGGGCCTGATCTGCCCGTTTTCATCCACCCAGAGGCTTTCCTCGAGCGTTACCTTGCTGGCGGCGGAGCGAAACTGCCACAGCGATCCATCGGCGACACGCAGGAACACGCCCCAGCCATCGGTCGCCAGATGCGCCTCGACATCCACGCCCAGGTGGAAGCGGATCGCAAAGGGCACATCGCCCTGTTTCTGACGGCCGAAGCCACGCCCGAAACCGCTCTTGGCGGCGGGCAGCAGCACGTCCTCGCCGCGCAATTCGCGACCGTCGCTGCGCAGCACGAGCAGGCGGCGGTGGATCAGGCCATAGCGCTTGGCATAGCCATCGTGCGTCATGTCGAGCCGCGCGGCATCATCGCTGTCGCGACGGTCGAGCTCGACCAGACCCACGCCCTTGCCGAGCTGACCTTTGGCCAGCACCGAGGTGCTGTTGGTATCGTCGAGGCACAGGGTCGAATGCGCAGCCGTGGCGCGCAGCCCCGTGGCAAGCTCGGGCGGCATGTCGGGGGCAATCGCACTCGCGCCGCCGCAATTGACGATCAGCCGATACGGGCCGTGGCTCATCTCAAAGGCGAGCGTGGAAGCGCAGCCCATTACCGCGTGCCGCGCCATGGCGGGCGTTCCGGCATCGACCAGCACCACCGTGCGCCCAGCGGGGACGCGCTGATAGCCCCAGTGCCGCGCATCGCGCAGAGGCCGCGCGCGGATGCCGCTCGCGCGGATCAGCGTGGACATGGTCTCGGCAGAGATGCCCGGCGCGCCCTGCCAGCTGCCCAGGCTTCCGTCGTGGTGGGTCAATCCCTGCAACGCCGGCACCGCGCGGCTCAGCGCCAGTTCGACAATCGGCGAAAGCAGCTCGCCGCGTGCAGCATAGACCGCGCGCAGCATGGACAGCACCGTGATCGCTTCGATCTGCGCCAGCGGCGAGCGTGACAGGGCACCGCCATCCTCGCCCATGAACCCTTCGATCGCGCGCTTCAGCCCGGCCTCACCGAAAATGCGGCGCGGCTCGCCATCGGGCAGCAGCAGTGCGGCACCGACCACGCCGGCCCAGGCCGTGACCCGTGCGAGGCCTTCCGGCGCCTTGTCGGCCACATGGTCGAGATGCCGCGCGGTGCTGGCGAAATTGCGCAGCACCCGCGAGCGATAGACAAGATCACTGCTCGACAGGATCAGCGGCGCATGTGCGGCGCAATTGAGCATGCGGCGCGCGGCCAGATCGGCGCGCCAGGCGGGATCGGCGACCGTCTCGAGATTGGCATCAAGCCACTGGTCGACCAGCTTCTCGGCGATCGGCACGCAGGTTTCGCGCGGTGCCGCTGCGGCCAGATCGCGCAGCCAGGCAAAGCTGTGAATGTAATCGAGCGCCTCGGGCGGCGCCTGGAGCGTCGCGAAGTTGAGCTTGGCAAATTCGATCCGCTGGCCCGCAACCTGAAAGAAGCCGGCGCGAATGGCCTTGCCGCGCCGCGCATCGCCGGGAAACGGATCGTCGGGCGCGGCCAGCAGCCGCAGCGGCGAGCGACCCTTGAGCCGCAGCTTGTGCAGCGGCGTGCGCCAGGTCATCCGATAGAAATAATGGACGATGCTTTCGGTCAGCGACAGGCCGCGATCATTTTCCACCCGCACGAGCTGCTTGCGTGCCGATTGCGGGCTGTCCTCGATCAGGTCGGGGCGGGATTCGAGGTCCGCGCCGATCAGCGGCAGGCGGCGTTCTTCCTCACTTGCCTGGGCTGCGCGGGCGCCTGTCCGGCGGCTCTCGGACAGGACATCGCTCATTGGCCCTTCAGCTCCCGAATGTTGGCGGCATACCGATCGGGCCCGCCCTTGAAGCTCGCCGTGCCCGCGACTAGCACGTTCGCCCCGGCATCCACCGCCTGGGGCGCGGTGATGGTATCGATGCCACCATCGACCTCCAAATCGATCGCGCGGCCCGATTTGGCGATCATCTTCGCGATCGCCTCGATCTTGCGCAGCTGGCTGGAGATGAAGCTCTGCCCGCCAAAGCCGGGATTGACGCTCATCACCAGCACAAGGTCGACTTCGTCGATCAGATAGTCGAGCATCTTGGCCGGGGTTGCGGGGTTGAGCACTACGCCCGCCTTCTTGCCCAGCGACTTGATGAGCTGCACCGTGCGGTGGACATGCGGCCCCGCCTCGGGGTGCACGGTGATGATGTCCGCGCCGGCATCGGCGAACGCCTGCACATATATGTCGACCGGCGAAATCATCAGATGCACGTCGAACGGCTTGGTCGTGTGCGGACGCAGCGCCTTCACCACCGCCGGGCCGATGGTGATATTGGGCACGAAATGCCCGTCCATCACGTCGATGTGAATCCAGTCCGCGCCCGCCGAGTCGATCGCGCGCACTTCCTCGCCCAGACGCGCGAAATCGGCGGACAGGATCGACGGAGCTATCAATGGGGGCTGCGGCATAGGCCTAGCCGCTTAAACCTCAACATCTTGTGGAGCAAGGCGCTTTGCGGCGCTTTTCCACATGATTTGGCCCAGAGCCGGACAGTCAGGCCTGATGGCGCAATCGGGCCATGAAAAAGCCGTCGAGCCCGCCCGCGTCCGCCAGCATGCCGGGCAGGGTGCGCACCTGGCCCAGAGCATCGGGGGCGATGCCAGAGGGAAGCTCATCGGTGACAACGGGATCGATCGTGTAACGGCTGTCATCGGCAAGGAACCGGGCAATTACATCCTCGCCCTCGGCCCTTTCGAGCGAGCAGACCGCATAGACGAGAACGCCGCCGGGCTTCACCCAGTTCGATGCCCGTTCCAGCAGCAGCAATTGCTGCTGCGCGCGGTCCTCGATATGGCGCGCGCCGATGCGATAGAGCACGTCGGGATGGCGGCGGAAAATGCCGGTGGCGCTGCACGGCGCATCGAGCAGTACGGCATCGGCCTGGTCGTCGGGCCGCCATTCGAGCAGATTGTCGGTAATCGTTGCCGCATCGAGGCCGGTGCGCTTAAGATTCTGGCGCAGGCGCTTCAACCGCTTTTCCGAATTGTCGAGTGCGGTCACCTGCCAACCGGCAGCGGCGAGCTGCATCGTCTTGCCGCCCGGTGCCGCGCAAAGATCGAGCACGCTGCGACCATTGCCCTTACCGAGCAGTCGCGCCGGCAGGCTGGCGGCGAGATCCTGCACCCACCAGTCGCCCGATTCGAACCCGTCGATCTGCTCGATCGCTCCCGCGCGGGGCAGACGGACATGGCCGGGCGCGAGCGAGGTGCCGCCAAGCTGCGCGGCGGTGGCGGCAGTCGCGGATGCGTCGGCGAGGCTGAGGTCGAGTGGCGGAGGGCTGCCCAGCGCGGCACTCGCGGCCTCGGCCATCGCCTCGCCCCAGAGCGCGGTCCAGCGGTTGGCGGTGGCGGGCGGCAGCTCGGGCGCAGGCAGGGCAACGCCTGCGCGCATCAGGCTGCCGAACACGCCATGCGCCAGCTTGCGCGGACCGCCCTGCAGCAGCGGCAGCGCGGTCGCGATCGTCGCATGCGGCGGAGTTTCGAGCGCCAGCGTCTGCGCGAGCATGATCCGCAGCACCATCCGC
>NZ_LSIS01000264.1:0-17747 GCF_001556365.1 Blastomonas sp. CCH1-A6
GCCCATCGCAGCGCCGCTACGCCAATGGCGCCGCGATCATCGCGACGCCGCTGATGCCCGACGCGCTGCTGGCACTGCTCAAGCGGATCGAGGCGCGCTTCGGCAGAAGGCGCGGTCAGCGCTGGTCGGCGCGGACGCTCGATCTCGACATCATTCTCTGGTCGGGCGGCAGCTGGTATTCCCCTTCCCCGCCGCTCGTCGTGCCACACCCCGCCTTTCGCACCCGCGACTTCGTGCTGCGCCCGGCGGCGACAATCGCCGCAAACTGGCGCGACCCGCTGACCGGGCTCAGTATCGCGCAGCTCTGCCATCGTGCGGCACGGGGTTGACCCGATGGACCGGCCCGACTAGGGGGATGCCCGCACCCGGGTCCGCCCGGCCACCGATGGCGCAGACCTCGCGCCACCCCCAGGGGGCCCTTAGCTCAGTCGGTAGAGCAACTGACTTTTAATCAGTAGGTCGCTGGTTCGAACCCAGCAGGGCTCACCAAAACTTCAATTAAATCAAGGCTTTGCGGGGATAGCACAGCGAGGCGTTCGTTACGCCGCCTTTATGGGTAACGGTGTGGGTAACAACTGCCTGCTATATCGCGTCCGAGTCGGAAGCCCCGGTTCCGCAGCATTTTGCGGCGAAACCTCCCGGCGGTTGCCTTTGCCCGCCCGCCCGCCTTTGGATTTAGCGGGGGATTGTTTTGCAGTTTGCAAGACAACCTCCCGGCGGTTGCCTTTGGCCTGCCGACAGGGCACGGCGCAGATTGTTGCGCATTTTGCGTAACAATTGCCGTTGGTGCAGCACTATGCGGCACCAGTGATTTCCACCGCAGCATTTTGCGGCACTGGATTTCGGCCTGCCGACCGGGGCAAATTGTTGGCCAATTTGTCCGACAATTTCCGCCGGAGAAAGTGCCGCACTCTGCTGCACTTTAGTCAGCTTCGCATCCCGCCGGATATGCGCGCCCCGCTCCCTTTGGCCACGCCAGGCGGCGCAGGTTACGCGAGCGCCTCAGGGTTCATCTTGCCAATCCTATTTACGGCTGCGGATGCGCCGATAGCCGCGATCCTGAATAACTCTCAGCTCTCCGGCCCAGGCTCATCCTTCCCCCAGATGCCTGGTCGCTTCCCAAAATAGCCATCGTCCACAAGATCGGCGATGACCATCGCCATGGACGCACCAGACAGCCTTTTAGCGATATGCTTTGCCATCACGGAATGCGCGTTGTCGCTCTCCAACGCCCGTTTGGACCGCAACCCGGCCTTTGTGGTGGCAGGCGCAGCCTTGATGGCGTGATAGATTATAGTTTCGAGTTCAGATTGATCGATTCGGCGCATAGCGAGTTTTTTGGCCTGACCGCGCGATGAAGGGAAGCTATTTGTTCACTAAATGTTCCATGCGCATACCCCCCTTCGCGTCACTCATCTGACGCCTGCCCAAGCTCGCAGGTTAGCAACGTCGCTCGGCATTTACGTCCAATATGAATGCGGTTCGAGTCCACAACCGGGCCGCCGGATGATATCGAGTGGCTATGCATTTCGTTTACGTTGACGACTCAGGAGACGAAAATCGGGCCTGTTTTTCGGCTTTGATAATCCCAGCGAAGCACTGGCGGGAAGCTTTAGACCACTTGATGGAGGCACGGCGCTGGATGGCTTATTGCGACGGCATTTACATGGCAGTCGAGCTTCACTCTACTGATTGGCTGGCGGGAAAGGGCAGGATCGCGAAGCGTCCAATTTCCAAAGAGCGCCGTGCTTCACTCTACAATTTTTTCCTATCGGCAATCGCCAGGCTTCCTGATGCACAGTTAATAAACGCTTGCGTCGAAAAAGGACACAAAGACCGCGCATTTGAATACCTGTTAAATAGAATTCAGAGAAATATGGCTGAGACTGACAGTAGTTGTGTATTGTTTTGCGACGAAGGAAAAAACTATGACAACCTTAAACGACGCTTGGGCATTCATAATTACATAAAGAGCAAATACGGCGGATGGCAACAGGGGTCGGTAGCAAAAAATATTCCTGCTGACAGAATAATTGAGGATATCGTTTATCGCGAATCCAAAAGATCAGCTTTTATACAAGCTGCAGATGCTTGCGCATATGCATTGCTACGCCGGGAGCGCCCACTTGCCTCCAAGACTGCGCTTGGTCTCGATCAATCATTTTTTATTTTGGACAAAATAATGGTTAAAAAGGCTTACGCCAGTGACCCATATGGCATAATTCGATGAGATGGCTGCCGCGCCGGTTGGCGATCTTCATCGCTCCTAGCGCAGCCTCTATAAATTACAAACGATGCAGAGAAAAATCAAGCCTCAGTTTGTCTAAGCGCGCCACAATGTAGGCCCCATGACACAAATACGAACTTCAGAACACAGAGAGGATTTGAAAATGATAGAGCTTGATGAATTTGAATTTCACCAATCACACCTTCTAGAGCCAGGAAATCTTGCGCTATTTCCTCATCTTACCATGAACCTTGGAATCACAATTATCACCGATTTTGATAAGCGGCGAGTTGCTGTGCCATTAAACCAAACAACAGCGGCACACGATTGGCTCGACATCGACGAAATCGGCGACATCGCTTGTCGAATTACAGATTACACTTTTGAGTTAGATCCCGTCACAATCTGCATCACACCCACTGCTGGCGCACTGGCAATAAGAAACAATATGTTGTCCATTGTCGTCAAGGGACGACACAATTTGTACCAAATTCCCTTTAAAGAAATAGAACGTAGCGCAGGAGGAAAAACAATGTTTTTCCCCCGGTGGCGAATCATTAGACAAAATGGAGACCGATGCGTGACTATCTTTAGTTCGCCTGAGCAACCCACAGCCGGCACGACGACCTAAATTCCGGTTTACATCTGGACAGTCCGCTCAACTGCGCTGGTCACACCATCCGCGCCCACCTCTAGGCGCACGATGTCGCCACCGATCCAAACCCGCTCGGCAAGGGCCACAGCACCGGACTCCACCGCCCAGGGCGTTTCGCATTGCGCATCGACCACGCGCCGCATCCGCTTGGGATTGAAGCCCTTGCGCGCTGCGACCTTGAAAGCGTCGGTGTGGTTGGCGCTGCACACGTAGTAATCGAGCTCCACCGGCTCGAAGGGCGCATAGCCGGGAAACAGCTCGCCAGAGGGCACGACATGCAAGCGCGGCCTGCCCTCGAAGCTCGCCATCAGAATTCGCCCGAAGCCGCCGATCGAAACAAACCAGCGCAGTGCATCCGAAGCGATCTCCAGCGCCTCATCCAAGTTCTCGGGGTCTGCCGCCTTCATGATCTCTATGAGGGCTTGATGCGACGGTCCCCAGGTTGAAAAGGTTGCGGCAAATGGCCAGGACTCGCCTTGAAAGGCCTTGGATGCGTAGGACATAATCTCGCCGCTGTGTCCGTCCCATAAGGCCGTATCGACCCAGACGAACGATTTGCGACCATGCACTAGGCCGTTCTGTAGGGTCATGCTCGAACACCTTTAATCCGATTGCTTTGGGGTCACTTGGGACAGACGCGACAATGGCCACAGGACCGGCACCTGGCACCCCAAGTTGAGCAGCCACCCCGGCAACCGTGGCGACAACGCTGGCAATCGTGCCGATGGTTCTCAGTATCTTTGACATCGCCGCCCTCTACGTTCTGGAAAGGTGGAGAGGGGCAGGCTCACCAAACCGCCCCCCTCCAGGCATAACCGGGGGAAGAAACCACAAAAAAACCCGGTTACGCCTTAACTCCGATCAGCTTGCAGAAGCTGGCCTCGTGCGCGAACGCGACATCAGCGCGCATACGTGCCCAAAAACCAATCTGGCCGTTCGCCGCATAGGTCTGGTCGAGCCGCAGGATCGTCAGCCCCTCACGGATTGCCAGGATTGCCTCGGCAAAGTCGCCCATCAGCACGGTCGAGCAAATGCCTGCTGCGGTGCCCTGGGTCTGGTCGATCGGAACTGCCGTTGTCGAAAGCTTGGGCATCGACGCCACAGGCTCAGGCGCAACCAGCGGCTGGCCGGTCGTGTCCTTCAGCTTGCGGAACGTGCGGGCCGTGCGGGGGTGCCAGATGGCGGCAGTGGGCGCGGCGGCGTTGTCCAGCTCAAGCTCGTAAACCATGTCGAGCAGATCGTCATAATCGCCAGGCGTATCGCCATTGGTGCCCATCGAGACAGTGTTGATCCCGGCACGCCCGAACAGGCCAGCCGGTTCGTTACCGCTGCCCGAACCGAACAGACACGCCCGGTCAAGCTCGGTCGAGAGCGCACCAATCAAAGCGCGCTCCAGGATTTCGGCGATGTTCACGGAGTCTGCCAGAAGCTCGTAAGGCACCTTGACCAGCGTCGAAAGCGACTTGGCAGACAGATTGACCGCGCCCAGCGTGATATCGCTATCGCCGATACTGTCATTCTCACCGCGCCAGATAGCGGTCGGGTCACTGTCCAGGCGAACGATGCGGGTCAGGCCGTCATCAAGCTCCATGGTGCGAGCCCCAGCCGCCACAAACACCGAACGCGCGCGCAGCTTGTCGATAAAGTCGCGCATCACCTCGGTCGGCACGGAATAGCCGCCTGCGGTATTGGTGCCGCTTTCCAGCGCCGCCCGAACCCGGTCGTTACGCGGGCCAAAGAACATGCCTTCGAGCAGCTCACCAAGGCCGACGTCAGCGCGGGGGCCATCCCCGGCCATCTTGTCGGTCGGCTTATAGAGCTTGATCGGCTCTTTCGTCTTGGCGTTGATCCAGCCGCTGCTGTTGTCTGCGGCGTCCATGGTGCCGATCGCCTTATGCGCGGCGATATGGTTCAGGATCTCGATATCCATCATATCGACGAACGCCATAGCAGCGTCATAGGCCGGTGCATCGCGCTCGGCCTTCCAATCGGGCTTTTGCGTATGCTCGGCAACCCATGCGCGGGCTTCATTGCCGATGCGGCGCAGATCGGCGACGTGACCGCCGTTCTCTTTCACCTTTTCGAGCTTGTTCTGAAGCTTGTCGAACGTGTCGCCAGCGACAGCCTTCAGCTTGCCGCCGTTCTCAGCGATAGCTTGGCGGCATTCGAGAATGCTGCGGTAAACCTTCGTTGTCATGTCATTGTTCCTTGGAGACGCCGACGCCCATCAAATCGCGTCGGCACGTTAAACCCTGAGGCAAAAGCCCCATCGTGCCGACGCCTGGGCAATGACCAAAGGGGCCAAAGTGGTGGCGTCACCGCGCTAGAACCGGAAGGGCCGGGAAGCGCGCCAAGTGCCGAACACTAAGCACAAATCGGCAGAAAAGTCAACAATCCGGGTCGTCAAAGACGTGCAAAGCCACGTCGGCAAAGTATTGCTTCGCCCGGTCGACGCCTATGTCTTTCAGCGTTATGCCAGCTGCCACAGAGAGCAGCGCTTGAACGGTGTCGCTCTTGGAAACGCCCAGGTCGATCATCTTTTGCGCAAAGATGGCGGTGGCATCGTGAATTGATACTTGCTGCGGTTCATTCATGGTTTTGCCTTTCGGTCTTGGGTGATTGGAGAGGATCGGCCTCGCGCGCGCGCGCGCGGGTGAAAATCTGTGTTTGCGTTAATGGAGCGGAACCACACCGATCCTGCGGCGGCAGGTTGGGGAGTTTGTCCGCCCCCCTGGGGTTGAAGCCTGAAGCGTGGACGCGGGAATTTCCGAACCACGTCGGTCCTTCGCCGCCATCCTCCAAAGTTTGGGGTGCACGGGGTCATTCGATCGGAAACCCGTCCAAGCCAAAGCGCGGTCTGCGCCTAAGCGGTCTGCCACGGTCGCGCGCATCCTTCTCCCTGGCGCAATCGGCACATAGCAGCTGATAGTTGCTGCGATCGCTCGTGCCGCCCTTGGCCAGAGGGATGATGTGGTCGGCAATCGTGCCGATGACGATGCGCGGGGGGTCCGCCTCCCGGCATGCCTCGCACAAGACGACAGTGCGCATCAGGTGCGCCCGCATAGTCTCGTGCTGCCGTCCATAGCCGCGCTGTTGACGGGTCTTGCCGCCGTGATCCCATCGGCTGGTCATGGCTTGCTCCCGCCTTCTGCCAGCCTTGCCCTTGCCCTGCGCTTGGCATTGCGCATCATCGCGCCCTCACGCCCGGTCTTGATAAGGTGGTGATCCCGGCACAGCGCCTGGTAATTCGACCGGGTATCATCGCCTCCCATGCATCGGGGGATGATGTGATCGGCGAACACGGCAGGGACGTTGCCGCGCCCTTCCTCTTGGCATTGCTGGCAATACGGTTCTTCTGCCAGCAGGCGCTTGCGCATCCTTTTGTGGGCCGTGCCATAACCGCGCAGGGCAGGCGCGATCGGTCGGCCCCAATTGTGGGGTCGTTTGTTCATGCGATTACCTCGCTCAATCGTGATCGGTGATGTTCGGGCAGGGGCCGCCCGTGTATGAACTTCGAGAGTGTTCCCGGCGGTATCTGGGCACGCGCTGCCAAGCGTGTCTGCTCGCCAGGCTGCGACCGGTCGAGATGGCTGCGCAGCCGCTCGCGCAGATCGGCCAAATCGGCCCGCCGGTGTTCTAGTGCATGTTTCCGCTGTTCAGATGCGGCTGCGCTATTCCCGTCCCCCTGGTAAATTATAAGTGTTGTAGTTTCTGCAAATTCAGGATCGTTGGAAACGGCGGGTTTTTCCAAGTTTCCTGTTGCAGTTTCTTCAACCGATGCAGGGTCCGTTTCCAGTGATCGTGCAGAAACTTCAACCGCTGGCGACGAAACCTGCAACCGCGTGTTTCCATCTGGCGTCCATTTGCGATAGTCATGCGTTGGCGCGGCGGGTCTGCCTCCCGGCCATGGCTGCCACGTCATGCGCCAAAGGCTCGCGTGCTGCACCTTCCGCGAAAATCCGCCCTTTTCGGTGCAGACGATAAAGCCCTTCTCTTGCAGCTCGCCTAGGCAGCGCCAAGCCGTTCGAACACTGTAACCGCTTGCTTCCGCTGCTTCTTGGCAGCTGAAGCCAAGCTTGCCATTACGCGTGCCGTTGTCCCGCGCCATAAGCGCCAGCAACACCTTCACGGCTGGCCCGCTTAGGTGCCGCCAAGCAACCGTCGACATCAGGAAGGCATAGACCCGCACGTGCGTCGGTTCTTTCTTCTGCCGCCATCGGTCGGCCATCTAGGCACCCCGCGTCAGATCGGTGATTGCCCAGCCGGTGGCGTCGGACAACCAGCGTGCGGCCTGCATCGCCGATGCGTGCGAGCCGTGCGTGCCAGGGCGCTCTATGCTCGGCGGCAAAGCTTGCGGGGGAAGGATCAACAGCCGAAAGAAAGCGCCATCTTTGCGAACGTGAATGCTCGGCGAAAATTGCGTTTCAGTGCCGTTTGCGTTATGGACTTGGGTAGCGTCTGCTCGATGCGATCCCAAGCCCTGCCCCCTCGTCGGGGTGGGGCTTTTCGGTTCCATCAAGCCGCCTCCGCTCCATCGCGCGCAGCAAGCCGGGCATCAATCCACTGCTCGATGCTCGACTCCAGCCAGCCGTTGAGGCGGTCGGAAATCTTGACGGGGCGGGGGAACGTGCCCCGATCCATTTCCAGGTAAATCATCGACCGCGACAGGCCGGTTACTTTCGACACTTCCGGCAGGCGCATGAAACGCCGCGTCGGGGTTTGGTGCCTGTTTTCCATCGTTTACCATCCTTTGCTGTTTTAGGATGGCATTGAATTAACAGGCTCGCGGTGGCCCTGCCGCCACGGTTAATTCGTGGCTTTTAGCCGGGCCAGCTCTGCGGCGATCAAGTTGTAACTGTCCTCGACGGCCCCGGCGCTGCCCTGCGCAAATGTGCCTCGCAAGTAAGCCGATGCCCGTTCAAAGGCACTCTCCCTATTGCCGCCGTCTATGTCCCGCCGGGCGAGTTGCCACGCTGCCACCCGGTGCCGTTCGCGGTGCACCCTTGACCGGATCAACTTTGCTTTCGGTCCGCCGGTCTTCCCTTTTCCCGGTGCGCCGCCCTTCTCATAAGTGAACTTAAGCGCGCGCAGCGCCTCATCGGCAACCCATGCGGGCAAGGGCCTGTCATACATGGTGCACCAGCGGAACGCAGTGATAAGCTGGCGATAGTCCCCCAACTCGTATAACCGGCGGCAGTCGGCAACTTGCTTGTCAACGAACTCGTCTAATTCCATGGCGGGTCATCCCCTCAACTGGCGAACGTTGCCGCGCCGGTCGCGCTTGTCCTTGACGATGCGGTCAACCTCGCGTGCCCATGCGTTTAGGGCGGTGCGCTTTTCATCCTGCCAATCGTGCCGCTGGTAAACGCCAGCAATGCCGCCCTTCGATCCCGATACGTGATTGAGGATCGCCTCTGTCACCTCGATACGGACGCCAAGCCGCTGCAAGCCGGTCGCCACAGTCCGCCGGATATCGTGCAACGTCCATCGGTCGCCTTGATCCCGCTCTAGCGCCTTGTCGATCGCGCGACGGTAGCGGTCCACAACCTTGCTGATGCCGCTGGCGCTGTTCTCGCCATTGCCAGCCGCAGGGAACACCCGCGCGCTGCCCTCGGTGGCGGGGACAGCCGCCAAGACCGCCAGGGCGTCGCCAGACAGCGGCACCAGATGCGCAACGCCATTCTTCGCCCGCTCTGCTGGAATGGTCCAGAGCGCAGCCTCTAGGTCAATTTCTGGCCATTCCGCCTCAAAGACCTCACTGCGGCGCTGGCCGGTCAGGATCAGCAGCTTGACCGCCGGTCCCCATGGCAGCGGTTGCCGCTCGGCTTCCTGCCATAGCGCCCGCAATTCGGCATCGGACAACACCCGATCGCGGGCCTTAGGCTTGGCGGGCCTGCCAGCGTCGCGGCAGGGATTGGACGGCAGGCGGTCAAGCCTTGGCATCGCCCAGCTATAGAACGCGCTCAACTGCGCATGAACCGCGCGCGCCATGACGGGGGCGGTTGCTGCAATGTCGTCGATCATTTCGGAAACATCGGCGCGCGTGACGGCATCGGCCATGCGGTCGCCCATGGCTGGCAGGATGTAGCGGTCAAATATCCGCTCGACCTCCCCGATGGATCGCAGATCGGCCTTGCTGGCCTTGTATGCGGGCCATAGCGCCCGGATGGTGCCCTTGCCGCTCCCGGTGCGCTTCTGCGCCTTTACAACCGCCGCAGGGTCTTTCCCGGCCTCGATATCGCTTAGGGTAGTGCGCGCGGCCTTGCGGGCATCTGCCAGCCCGAACCTTGGGCCATATCGGCCCAGCGTGATGTTGCGAACCTGCCCGCCAACGCGCTTGCGAACGATGAACGTCACTGCCCCGGACGTGCCGACGCGGACGCGCAGCCCCGGTACCTTGGCGTCGCTGATTTCGATGCGCCCGGTTGCAGGGGCCTTAAGCCCCTGCAACTTGGCATCAGTCAGGATGACGGCATCAGCCATATGCTACTTCATGGGCATCCATGGCGAGTTGCATCGCGATGGCCTTGGTCTTGTTAAGAGTGCCCTCGAATATGTCTTCATCGACAAAGATTTCGAGCTTCTTGGCAAGGTCGCGCGCGTTCGTCGCTGGCGTCAGCATTACGGCCATGCATGCATGATACTGCGCATCGGCGAAAACGCTGGCTTGCTCCTCAGGCATTGAAACGCCCTCGCCTTCCGCCGTGTAGAACGCCAGGTCAAACTCAGCTTTAGCGCGGCGATAGTCGCTGTAGAGCTTGTCGAATGTAGGGGTGACGGTCGCGCGCGGGGCCTGTAGTTCGGTGTCAGCCATGATGATCTCCTTTCGATCAGTGTGGTTAGGCCGGGCCTTGGGGTTGCCGCCCCTTGGCCTGGTCGACCCCATATCAGTGGGTCGCCAACACTGTTACCCTGGGTAACGCTTGGGGTCAAATACTATCGCATGCCCTTGGACGACATTAGACCGTAACCGTTGAATTTACGGGCTTTTCTAGACGCTGCTAGATGACGCTAGATCGCCAAATTCTAACTTTTAATCAGTAGGTCGCTGGTTCGAACCCAGCAGGGCTCACCATTTCCATAAATGCACGGACTTGGAGCGCGTCGGACGTTTTGGGCTTTCCGAAAGCCGCTGATGATTGTCGTTCATCCCACCAACAGGAAGTTCTCGACATTCCGGTCCGGCAATGATGTTGTTCGTCCATAGAATTCCGAAGCAGTGAACGCATAGGAGAGGGCCATGGGGCGAGGCGCGCAGGCACCGATCCCGCAGATCGATCGACACAGCTTGCGGCAGCTGGAAACGCATTTCGTTGCGCCGGACATTTACCGGCGCGGTGACCTCGCGCTGCGCCAGAGCCAGCTTGCGCAGATGGTCTCCGATCGGGTGATACCGCAGCTGCTGCGCCTGCACGACGAGATCGTGCCCGAAGCACCGTCGGTGGAGGCGGTGCTCTCCGTGCTGGCGCCCGATCGCGTGGACATTGCGGGACTTGCAGACATTGTTCTGGGCGACGATCTCGAAGCGGCGGTGCGCTATGTGATTGTGCTCCGCGACCGTGGGCTTTCGATGGAAACGCTCTTCATCGAACTGCTCGAGCCAACGGCGCGTCACCTGGGCGAGATGTGGGACAATGATGCGTGCGACTTCATCGACGTGACGCTCGGCGTTGCACGGCTGCAGAAGCTGCTTGCCGCATTCAACAACACGCATAGCTGCGATGCGCTCGACATGCGGCGCACTGTCCTGATGGCCATGACGCCCGGCGATCAGCATTTTTTCGGCGTGACAATGGTTGAGCGGTTTCTGGAAGGGTCGGGCTGGAAAGTGCAGACCGAAACAGCCGCGTGCGCCGAGGAGATCGCCGAAGCTGCGAGGACACGCTGGTTTGCGGTTGCCGGTCTTACCGCCGGCTCCACCCATATGATCGACAGCCTTTCCGAGACCATCGGCCTGATCCGCAAGCGCTCGCAAAACCCGCATATCGGCATCATGGTCGGCGGGCCGCTTTTTGCGGAGGATCCTTCGCTGGTTGCCGCCGTGGGTGCCGACGCGACAGCCCCCAGTGCGCCTACTGCCGTCCTGGTGGCGCAAAAGCTCTCGGATGCAGCATCCGTCCATTTGAACTGAGCTCGGTCAGATCGCGGCGCCCGGCAAGGTACTTCCATAGGACTGGGTTCGATCGATGCCGCAATGCCGGGTCGGCAACGCTGGCCATTCGTATACCGTTCGTCGAAGACAGGCTTCCCCGTTTGCAATCATGCACTTATGGTCCGCGCCAAACCAAGGGGAATCATCATGAAAATGTCGCTTCGTTTCGCCGTTTCCGCCTTCTCGCTTGCCCTGGCGCTGCCCGCTTCGGTCACCATCGCCGGTGATGCCGCTGCGCAGACGGCCGAAACCACCCAGGATGCCGCGCTCACCGCCTTTCTCGATGCCGAGTTCGAGGCGTGGGTGAAGATGCAGCCGCAGCTCGCCACGCGGCTCGGCCGCAAGGACGGCGGCGACAAGTGGAACGATCCGAGCGAAGCTGCCGCCGCAGCGCAGCTCAAATGGCGGCAGGACAGCGTCGCGCGGATGAAGGCGAAATTCGACCGTGCGAAGCTGTCGCCCGAAGCGCAGGTCAACTATGATATCTGGGAACTCGAGGCCGAGCGTGCCGCCTTGTCTCATGCCAACCGCCTCTATCGCCCGCCCTTCTATTCGCGGCTCTATTCGGCGCACAGCCAGTTGCCCGATTTCCTGATCAACACGCACACGATCGCCGACGAGGCCGATCTGAAGAACTATATCGCGCGGATCAAGGGAATGCCTGCGGTGCTCGATGTGGCGATCGAGCGGACCAAGGCGAGCGAGGCAGCCGGCATCCGTGCCCCGAAATTCCAGGTTGAAACGATCATCGCGGGCAGCGAGAAGCTGACCAGCGGCGCGCCTTTCGGCGACGGCCCCGATGCCGCACTCTGGGCAGACGTGAAGGCCAAGACCGAGGCGCTGGTCAGTGCCGGCAAGCTGCCGCGCGCTGCTGCGGACAAGCATCTGGCTGAGGCGCGTGCAGCGATCGTCGCGCTGAAGCCTGCCTATGAGCGGGTCATCGCCTGGGCCAGGGCAAGCCTGCCCAACGCCCCCAGCGGCAAGGTGGGCGCGCTGACGCTGCCCGATGGCGCAGCCTATTATGCCAATGAGCTCAGGCTCAACACGACGACCGACTATACCGCCGAGCAGATCCACCAGATCGGCCTGTCGGAAGTCGCGCGGATCGAGGCCGAACAGGATGCGCTGGCGCAAAAGGCCGGGTTCAAGGATCGCAGCGCCTATTATGCCGAGCGCGCGCGCCTCAATCCGCCGCGCCAGTTCGACGATGCCGCGCGCAAGGAGTATCTCGACAGCGCCAATGCGTTCGTGAAGCACACGCGCGGTCTGCTTGGCCCCTATTTCAACACGCTGCCCGCCTATGGCATCGAGGTGGTCCGCGAACCCGCGTTCTCCGAAGTGGCAGGCGGCGCTGCGCATGCCTCTGCCCCCAGCCCCGATGGCGCGCGCCCCGCGCGCACCTATGTGCATCTGGTCGGCACCGTCCCCGATCCGGCGGCCAAGTACACTTTGATGTGCCATGAGGCAGTGCCGGGGCACAACATGCAGGGCGACATCCAGGTCCGGCAGAAGAGCGGACCGCAGTTCCGCGCGGTGACCGGATATGTCGCGTTCGGCGAAGGCTGGGCGCTCTATGCCGAATCGCTGTGCAAGGAAATGAACGCCTTTCCCGATATCGCCGCCGATTTCATGCGGCTCGATGCCGAGCTCTTCCGCGCGGCGCGTCTGGTGGTCGATACCGGGCTGCACGCCAAGGGCTGGACCGAGGACCAGGCGGTCGAATACATGAACACCACCGGACGCCAGCCGATCGAGCGCTCGCGCTCGGAAATCCGGCGCTATATCACGCTGCCGGGCCAGGCGACCGGATACAAGATGGGCATGCTCAAGATCGTCGAGCTGCGCCAGAAGGCCGAAAAGGCGCTGGGTCCCAAGTTCGACATCAAGGGCTTTCACGACCTGCTGATCGCATCGGGTTCGCAGCCGCTGTCGATCCTCGAACGCAGGGTCGATGACTGGATCAGGCGCAGCCAAGGCTGACCGCGCGGCGGAGCAAAAGCGGGTTTCTGTTCGAAACCCGCTTTTGCTGGCGCGCTTATGCCCTATATGGACGGCACGGGGCAGCCAGGTTCGCTCGCCCACAGCATGGACACGCCGCCATTTCTGACTCCGCCACCGCCCCGCTCGAGATGACCCCCACCGATGCCGGATCGGAGGAGACCGGTGTCCGCGCCGCAGCCGTACCCGCTGCGGCAGCCGGGCGCCCAGGGGGCGCAAAGTTCCTGACCGGCAGCCTGATGCGCCATGTCGCGGTGATGACGCTCACCTCGAGCATCGGCCTGCTGGCGCTGTTCGTGGTCGATTTCGTCAACCTGTTCTTCATCTCGCGCCTCGGCGATCCGGCGCTGACCGCAGGCATCGGCTTTGCCAGCACGCTGCTGTTCCTCAACTCCTCGCTCAATATCGGGCTGATGATAACGATCAGCGCGCTCGCGGCGCGGCGCATCGGCATGGGCCGGGCGGAAACGACACGCGCGCTGCTGGGCGAGGTGCTGCTGCTCGGCATCGTGCTGTCGGCCATCATCGCCACGATCTTCTGGACCTTCGCACCGCAATGGGTCGATCTGATGGGGGGCAGCGGCACCGCCAAGGACGCCGCGGTCAGTTATATCCGCATCGTCGCCCCCTTCGGCCCCGTCACCGTCACCGGGATGGTGTGTTCGGGGCTGCTGCGGGCCTATGGTGATGCCCGGCGCGCGATGAATACCACGCTGGCCATGGCGATCGGCAATGCGGTGTTCGATCCGCTGCTGATCTTCGGCCTGGGCTGGGGCTTTGTCGGCGCGGCCTGGTCGACCGTGATCTCGATCATGCTGATGGCGATCACCGGCGTCGTCCCGATCCTGCGCCATTATGGCGGCTTTGCCATGCCCTCGCTCGAGAGTTTCGCTGCCAATCTCACCGATATTCGCAAGATCATGGTGCCGGCGGTGCTGACCAATCTGGCGACGCCGGTGGGCGGCATCATCGCCTTCCGCCTGATCGCGGTCTATGGCGAGGCATCGGTGGCCAGCTATGCGGTGATCGGCCGCATCATCCCGCTCGCCTTCTGCCTGCTCTTCTCGCTGTCGGGATCGATCGGCCCGATCATCGGCCAGAATTACGGTGCGGGTCAGCTGGACCGGGTGCGCGGCACCATCGACCGCGCGGTGATCTTTGCCGCCGGATTCACGCTGCTGATCTGGCCGCTGCTGATCCTGGGCGTCGATACCATCGGCTGGCTGTTCGATCTGCCGACAGGCGGCATGGACCTGATCCACGCCTTTGCCTGGGTGGTCGTGCCGCTGTTCTTCTTCAACGGCCTGCTGTTCATCGCCAATGCCAGCTTCAACAATCTCGATCGTGCCTCGTGGTCGACCTGGACCAACTGGGGGCGCAACACGCTGGGCGTCCTGCCACTCGCGATGCTGGGCAGCCAGATGGCCGGAGCCCCGGGCGTGCTGATTGGCCAGGCGGTGGGCGGCGTGCTGTTCGGGCTGGGCGCCTATTGGCTCACCCGGTACAGGGTAAATCAGCTGCGGCAATTATAGGTTAACCCGTTTGGCGATAGGCGATGTTGCAGCTATTTGTGCAAGTCAGTTTCTCTAATCCGGTTTTACGCTGATCATGTCTTCGCCCGATACTCCCCTGATTTCGGTCATGATGAGCGTGTACAACGCGGAGCGGTACGTTGCCGAGGCCATCCAGAGCATCCTGGGCCAGACCGAGGGCCGATTCGAATTCCTGATCGTCAACGACGGGTCGCGCGATGCCTCGGGGTCGATCATCGATCGCTATGCCGCGCAGGACAGCCGCATACGGGCGATCCACCAGGAAAATCGCGGGCTGATCGTCAGCCTCAACCGCATGCTCGACGAGGCGCGTGCACCTCTGGTGGCCCGGATGGACAGCGACGATGTCTCGCGGCCCGAGCGGTTTGCCGTGCAGCTCGCCTGGATGCAGGCACATCCCGATATTGCGGTGCTGGGCACCAATACCGACGAACTCGACGCCGACGGTGCGTTCTTTCCGTGCAGCGATTTCCATCCCGAACATCCCGCCGATATTCGCGAGCGGCTGATGGCGGCGAGCGCGATGTGCCATCCTTCGGTGATGATGCGCCGCGATGTCATCCGGGCGCTCGGCGGATATCGCGCCGCGTTCCGGCATTGCGAGGATTATGACCTGTGGCTGCGGGTCAGCGAACGCCACGACCTGTACAATCTGCCCGACCGGCTGTTTCTCTATCGCCGTTCGCCCGACCAGGTGAGCGAGAAGCACATTCTGGTGCAGGCGATCGGGGCGGCATGCGCGCGCTATGCCGCGCAGCAACGCCGCGCAGGCCTCCCCGATCCGTTCGAAGGCGCCACCAGCCTCCCCTCGCTCGACCAGATCGATGCGGTGCTGGGCAGCAGCGGCGTGGGCGCGCGGATGCGGCTCGAGGTGATCGACAGCATCAAATATTCGCCCGAAGCGATGAGCGGCGGCGGGCTGGAACTGATGCAGGCGCATCTGCGCGACGGGGGAACCAAACAGGGTTTCTGGCGGACGGCAGGACGCATGGTGAAGATGGGGATGATCCCGCAGGCACTCACCCTCTCGCTCGATCTGATGCGATACTAACCCTTTCGAGACACCTCGGCTTTTCAGGCTGTTAACCCCTGCTGCCATGCGTGTCCCTGTGCGAGACAGCGCAATTTGGGCGCTGATTTGGTAACAGTTTTGCGCTATCGGGGCATGTGACGGCGATCATAACGCCTCCCCCACCGTCAGGATACCGCTCCTCCCCATGCTTTCGCGCCTTGCCCCCCTTTTGAGAGCCCATGGCGCGATGGGTCTGCGCGAATGGATCGCCTGGCTTTTGCTGGCGCTGGTCCTTTCGGTCGGAGCTTCGCAGATCGTGCGCGCCCAGCGCGCCGACGAGATCGAGCGCGCACCCCGCTATCAGCCCGAAGGCGGCATGGCGTTCGAGCACGCTGGCGAGAATTTTCCGGGCTCGGCCTTCTATTATCTCGACGATGCAGGCTCGCTCGCGCCGCCCGCGCCTGCGGTGCTCATCGATCAGGAGCCTAGCCCGGGCACAGCCACCTACATGGTGCGCGGCATGGCCCTGACTGGATCGCCGCTTGATCATGCCCGCGCGCTGCAATGCCTGACTGCCGCGATCTATTACGAGGCGGCGATGGAACCCGATGCCGGCCAGCAGGCGGTCGCACAGGTCGTGCTCAACCGCGTCATGCATCCGAGTTATCCCAACACCGTGTGCGGCGTCGTCTATCAGGGGTCGGAACGCGCCAGCGGCTGCCAGTTCACCTTCAGCTGTGATGGCGCAATGGCGCGCGCGCCGAGCCCGATCTACTGGGCGCGGGCGCGCCGCGTCGCCGAACGCGCGCTGGCTGGCTATGTCTATCGCCCGGTCGGCACGGCAACGCATTATCACACGACCGAAGTCTCGCCCTATTGGGCACCCAGCCTCGATTATATCGGCACCATCGGTGCGCATCGCTTCTATCGCTGGCAGGGCGCGGCGGGGCGCAGCATCGCCTTCAACGCGCGCTATCTGGGCGGGGAACCCTTTCCGGGCCCCAAGCCGCGCACCGTCTTCACGCTGGCTGGCGGCGTCGATCCGCTCGACCCGCTGG
This sequence comes from Blastomonas sp. CCH1-A6, assembly GCF_001556365.1. NCBI lineage: Bacteria > Pseudomonadati > Pseudomonadota > Alphaproteobacteria > Sphingomonadales > Blastomonadaceae > Blastomonas > Blastomonas sp. CCH1-A6. The sequence goes on from NZ_LSIS01000264.1 coordinate 16,656, forward strand.
TGCTGGCCAAGGCCTATGAGGCGGCGCGGCTGAAGGCCGAGGCCGAAAATGCGGGCGCGCTGGAAGCCCAGCGGCTCGGCCGCCCCTCTGCCGTTGCCAATCCTGCCATATCGGCCAGCCCGGCGCCCGCCTATGCCCCCGAGATCGCACGGCGGGGCGGCGAGAATGCACTGCGCGGCAGCAACCTGCCCGACAACAGCCAGATACGCCCCGAATATCGCAATTCCGGCCAGTGGATCCGTCAGCCCGGCACCTGAGGTAAGCGCAGGATATGGCGTTGCGCTGGCGTTAACCAGCTTTGCCAACCAGCTTCGCGAAACCGTGCTTAGCACTTGCTATCCTATCATCGGCACTCTGCAGGCCTGTCGGCTCGGCCTTGTCCCGAATTGGGACGGGCCTCCAGCAAGGCCTGTCGGCCGTTCGGATTCGAAAGCCATGGGAGGCGCGAAAAAATCGTCCTGTTTTCTGTAACTTGGCGCTCTGGCTCGGCCTCGCGATCGTCGCATCCGGGGCTGCTTCCAGAGTCGGATGCAAACGACCGATGAAACCTTCGATCCGAGGCAGATTTGCATTTGGTTAACCGCCTGCAGGATATGACGGTTTACGAGGAAGTAACCACATGAAGCCCGTCACCACTCGTAACAGCAAGAGACCGGCCAGCCCGATGCGCATCCTGCTCATCTGGACGCTGGTGTCGGGCCTGTTGTTCGGGGTCGCGGAATTCGGTGAGCCGCTGGATGACATTTTCCGGATCGCGCGGAACAAGATGCGCGAACACAATGCGAGCGGCCAGGTGGTCGTTGTAGGCATCGACGATCTGGCGCAGCAGGAGATCGGCGATTGGCCTTGGAAGGCTGATCGCTACGCCCGCATGGTCGACAACCTGAACGCAGCCGGCGCGAATCGCATATTTTTCGATTTCACGATCAAGGGCCTGGCAAACGACCCGGGTGCCCGCCGCCTGGTTGAGGCATTGAAGAAGCATGATGGCAAGGTCTATCTCTCCGCAGCCTTTTCGGAGGACGGCGCAACGGGCAAAGTTAGCGTCCGCGCTCGTGGTGTAATTTTCGGTGGAGATTTAGGTGCTGCTGG
>NZ_LSIS01000265.1:0-795 GCF_001556365.1 Blastomonas sp. CCH1-A6
GTGCCGGGGGCCGCCGTCGATGATCCGGTGGCGCGCGTGCGCGGCGAGATCGAACGCTGGCGCAATCATTTCGCCGATCTCGACCATGCCGCCGAGGAACTGGCCGATGCGCTGCGGTTGCAGAGCGGCGACCTCTATTCTGCGATTGCCGAACGGTTGCGCACCAAGCACCAGCTCTCGATCCGTATCCTCCCCGAAAACGTGATGCCGGGACGCCTGCGCCGGCTCGACCTGCATGCGCGCCAGTTGCAGCTGTCCGAGATGCTCGACATGGCTTCGCGCACCTTCCAGGCGGCCTATCTGCTCGGCCAGCTCGAATTTCGGGCGGACATCAACGCGCTGGTCGCCGGCGCGCAGTTCGGCGACCGCACCGCCGAGCGGCTCTACCAGCGGCATATCTTCAGCTATTTCGCCGCTGCGGTGATGATGCCCTATGGCCGCTTCCTGCGCGCCTGCGAGCAATCGGGCTATGACATGCTGCTGCTCCAGCGGCGCTTTGGTGCCGGGTTCGAGCATGTCGCGCACCGGCTCACGACCTTGCAGCGGGTGGGCCAGCGCGGCCTCGGCTTTTTCATGATCCGCGTCGACCGCGCGGGTCAGGTGTCGAAGCGCTTCGGCGGAGCCGCACGCGCGCCGCTCGCCGATACCGAGGTGACCTGCCCTTTGTGGCACCTGCACCAGGCGTTTTCGCGCCCCAGCCAGGTTCAGGTACAGCTCGTCGAGCTGGAGGATGCGAGCCGCTGGCTGACGCTGGCGCGCAGCGTGCAGGGCGCGGGCTATGGCGCGGGCGGCACG
>NZ_LSIS01000266.1:0-228 GCF_001556365.1 Blastomonas sp. CCH1-A6
GTACAGGTCCTTCATGCCACGGAACACGTCGAGCGCGGTCGATATCCGCGAGACCATCGCCTCGCCGCAGACCGCGCTCGACGTGTTCCGTGGCATGAAGGACCTGTACACGCCCGAAAGGCTGCTCGAATCGACCCGGCGCCAGTTTACCGGCGTCACCACCCGCGCGATCCTGGTCTCGCCCAAGCCGGTCGACAATGGCGAAGCACTGCTCAACGCGGCGCTGAC
>NZ_LSIS01000267.1:0-9451 GCF_001556365.1 Blastomonas sp. CCH1-A6
GCCAGGACGACGGCTCGTACAACGTCGTGTGGCAGCGCGCCCAGAAGCGCCGCGACGTCGGTGCCGCGCTCGGGGTCAAGGCGGACGATGGCGAACCCGCGCTGCCTTTCACCGCCGATGGCCGTGACGTGGCGACCTCGGGCGCAGGCGATGACACCGGAGACGGGCTGGGTGCCAGCACCGCGCCGGTCGACGAGAGGGTCTGACCGGCATCGGGCGGCGCTGACGCGTCGCCCGTATCGCCACCTCGACGGGGATCGCTTCATCGCCGAAGCGGTCCCTGTTGCCGTTAGTGCCTGTTGCAGCCGCGCGGTCCGTGGTGTACGGATTGTCTTCCGTTTTACGGAAGATACGGATTCCCATGTAACAGAAAGATGGCCGTTACAACATTGGCAGGACCAGATGAGGGTCCCATCCTGGAGGGACGCAGGGCTTAATCGATCCCCGGCCGCGTAACGAAAGATGAGGGAAACCATGACCCCTACAATCGAAAAGGCCAGATCGACCGACGTGTCGAAGCGGTTCGGCTTCTATTACGACGAGGCGATGACGCATCCGATCGCAATCGAGCGCAACGGCGCTGCCCGCGTGGTCATGCTACCCGCCTCCGAGTTCGAACGCTTGTCCCGCCTCGATCACCTCGCGCTCTCGCCGCAGGAGTTGAGCGATGAAGCCATCCACGCCATCAGGACCGCGACGCCCAGCGCCGGGTCCGTCCAGAACGATCAGTACGTCGATTGAACCGCAAGCCGGTGACCTGATCTGGTATTTCTACCTCTGGCGGCATGAACATAACCGGGGCGACGAGGACGGCTCGAAACTCCGCCCCTGCATGGTGGTTGGCAGCTATCGCTCAGCCGGAAGGCTCCGTGTCCTGATGGTGCCACTGACGACGCGCGATTATTCACCGGCTGCATCCATCCCTCTGCCGCCGCGATTCATTGAGGCCTTCGGCCTCGATGACCGATCACGCATCGTGTGGGACGACGTGAACGATTTCGCATGGGTCGGACCCGACGTTCGCGCCGGTAACGACGGTAGCACCATCATCGCCGAGGTGCCGAGCCGCATCGTACAACGTGTCGCGGCGCTGATCGTCGAGCATCGGATCACCCCCACCCGGCGAACCGAGTAGGCGATCGATCCTCGCCAACCCGAAGGGCGGCGCCCGCAGACACAGCCCGGTTCGCTGGCCGAGTGGAAAGATCATCACGATCGGCGATGATCCCGCAGCCGGGCGGCGCGTAAAGCCGTCGCTGTTCTGCCAGCGGGTATCGGCAGGCGTTTGCCCCCTATGGCGATGAGGACGCCCAGGTCCGATGCGGTTGCCGGCGATCGCCCTGGCGAGGGTCGGCCGTCGGGCGACCTTGCGGCATCCGGTCTCCTTGCCGGTGCGTCGTCGCCCGGGCGCGGCCGTCCTTGTCGAGCTTCGGAGCGGCACCACGTCGGTCAGCGAGCGACGCTGGCGGCACGCCTGCCTTCGCGCCGGGTCGTTCGGGGGTACGGGTCAGGCGACCGACATGAGCGGTTCACGAGGTTTGTCCATGGCAATGCCTGCGGGAACCTTGGGCTGATCGACGGCCCATCCGCCGTTTCGTGTCACCTGCGCCGCGCCCCGGGGCCTCGCAACCCCTTTGGCAGGGCCGTGTTGCCGCGCTTCGCGCGGCTGCCCGCACCACCCCTGCAAAAGGGGTTCCCCTCCGGTCGACCAGGCCCGCCGCCTGCGCGCCGGCCCAGCTCGCCCTCCGGTGCGACGCCCCGAACCGCGACGCCCTTCAGGTGACACCGGCGGACGGACCGCCGACCAACCCAAGGAGGCAATGCCATGAACAACGTGAACCTCGTCGGCCGCCTGACCCGCACCCCCGAACTGCGCGAAGTCAATCGCGCCACCAGCGTCGCGACCATCTTCGTGGCGACCGATCGCCCGAAGCTCAACAAGGACGGCCACACCTACAAAGGCGACGACGGCTTCACCGTCAAGGAGACCGAATACCACAAGGTCACCTGCTTCAACGGCCTCGCCAAGGCGATCGCCGGCAACCGCAAGAAGGGCGACCTCATCGCCATCGAGGGACGCCTGCACTACACCCGCTGGCAGGACAGCGACGGCAACGACCGCTACGGCTGCGAGATCATCGCCGATCGCGCCGAGTTCTACTGACCGGCCAGCGAACCGGGCGGCGCCTGCGGGCGTCGCCCTTCGCGCATGCTTCATCATCGCCCGCGCAGGACGCCTCGCCCACGGTGCTTCGCACCGCGGCCTTGCGCCAGCGCGCGCTCACCTGAAAGGTCCGGCACCATGACCGTCCAGCGCGACATGTTCGACGGCGACCCGTTCGCGCCCGAGCCGATACCTGCGGCACCGGACCCGGTCGCTCGGGTCGACGAGCCGGCACCCGCCGGCGGCGACCACGACGGCAATGCCGTCGCGCTCGCCCCGCTGGCGGTGCCGTGCGGCTTCCGCAACCGTCGCAATGAACCCTGCCGGCGTCTCGCCGAGCGACCCATCCTGATGAACGGCCAGCCCTTCGTCCATCGTGGTCACCAGCTGCTCCAGTGTCCGCGTTCCTGCTGGCTAGACGATGACAGCGCGGTCGAGCCGGACATTGCTGACCGGATCGGTGAAGATATCCGGTTCGCAACCGAACCGGATATCCAGACCGACCCGCACGGCGAGGACCCCGATGCCAACCGCGATCCAGACGACCCGGGAATCCAGGAGATGCCGGATTACGATGCCGGGGATGACGGTGGCGAGTATGAATGGGACTGATCCTGCTGATCCTGCTGTGCTGGCTGTGGGACGGCCGTAGAGGGGCAGGGCGGGGCGTCCCGCCTTGTGGGCGGGACCGGGCTCTATTCGGCCCTGGCGGGCCTCACGGAGCCCCCTGGCGGGGTCTCCGCCCTGCGGGTGACGATCCCTATGCCGGCGCCGGGCGTCCTGCGCGCGGGCGGCGGCAGCTGGCTCGCCCTCCCGGGCTCACTGGCGCTGCCTTTGCGGCGCTGCGCCGTGCCGGCGCATCACCGCCGCCCGTGCTCGGTCCGACCCGGCGTGCCCACCACAACATAATATTTTCTCTCTCTGTGATGAGGAAGTCTGGCATGCGGGGTTGGCGGGCCGTCAAGGACGCGCGGTCCCCCCAATTTTCACGCACCCTTCCGTCTCCGCTTCGCTCCGCCTCCAGGGCACGAGAAAATCGGCTCCCCCGCGCGCGAGCGTTAACCGGGGTCCGCGACCCTGCGGGCCGCGGCTTCCCGGTTAACGTCCCTGACCGCCCTGACCGCCGCATGCCGGATGAGATTCCTCACCGAGAGAAGGTGAGATTTTCAACTCATGGAGGCTATCATGACCAAGTACAGCAACTTCAACGACATGGGCCGCGCGATCAACGAGCGCCGCGCCGACGAGCACACCACCGAGACCTATCAGGGGGCGTTCATCGAGGCGAGCGAGATGGCGAAGCTTTCCATCGTCAGCGAAGCCGAGAAGCTGGACATGCCCGACCCGGAGCAGGCCGCACACGCCGTCGAGCAGATGCTGGCGACGATGTTCGACGTGTTCCGCGACACTCGCATGGAGGAGTTCGCCGCCGACCTCGCATGGGGCTTCGTCAACAGCTTCCACATGGTGGCCAAGCGCATCGAGGGCCGTGAGGATGACGCCGCCAAGAAACTTGGCGACCTGGTGCGCAGCTACGACCCCTCGGAGATCTACGCGGTGGAGCTCGAAGAGACCCAGCTGCTCTGCCAGACCCTCGAGAATTGCGCCGAGGCGATGCGCTGCATGCGGGACCACGCCGGGAACGTGTATCGCGTCGAGACCGGACGGCCCTTCTCGACCGTCCGCGGCAGCAGGGTGTCGTCCAAGCTGACCGCCTCGATGATCGACGGTGCCGACTATCTGGCGGCACGCGCGGCAAAGCGTCGGGACGAGCACAACCCGAGCGGCCCGATTGTCGCCTTCTCGGGCGGCATGGAATGGCACGACCACGAGCAGCTCTTCGAACGCCTCGACCAGATCAAGCGTCGCATCCCGTCGATGGTCCTGATGACCACCGCCATGAACAAGGGTGCCGACGCCATCGCAGCGTCGTGGGCGGCCTCGCGCGAGGTCAAGCTGGTGCGCATGTTCCTCGACAAGCGCCACGGCAACCGGGGCGGGTTCCTCCGCAACGACCGCATCGCCTCGCTGCGTCCCGTCGAAGCGATCGTCTGCGAAGGATCGGGCGTCCAGATCGACTTCGCTCGCAAGTTGCGTACCGCCGGCGTACCGCTCCACGTCTTCCGCAAGGACGGACAGGCACCGGTGCAGCCGAGCCAGCGCAGCCGCCGCGCCTGACGCACCCACGGAAGGGCTCCGGGCAACCGGAGTCCTTCCCCTTTTTTACGTCGCCCTGGGCGGCGCTCCGGGGCATCGAGCCCCATCGCGCCGCGTGGGACTGACCTATCGGTCGATCACGCCACGTTGCCCGCTCGGCACGGCTCGCTCGCGGCAGGGCAATGCCGTCGCATTGCCACTGCCAGCTACGCCTCGCCGGTGCCGGGGTCGATACCGACACCCGTCGCATCGCCTCGCTCGCTTTGCGGTCATCGCTGAATGCGATGACCAGCGCGCTACGCCTCGGCCGATACGACTGGCGATCGTCGTTGAACACCAATCGGCACGCCTCGCTTGCTTCACGGCGATCCCTTCGGATCGCCGGTTCGCTACGCATCGCCGTGCCGATCGCGTTGGCTTATCGACCGCGCCGTCTCGCTCGCATCGCGGCCACGCCTGCGCGTGTCACGCTCGCTACGCATCGACCGGCGCGGTTCAACCGGCGTCACGCTTGCGGCATCAGCACGGCTCGCTGGCGGGCGCGGCGATGCCGTCGCATCGCCTGCACTGCCGCTGCGCATCGCGCCGTGCCGATCGCACCCATTGATCGGCCACGCCGTCTCGCTCGCATCGCGGCCACGCCTGCGCATGTCGCGCTCGCTACGCATCGACCGGCGCGTCTCACCCGGCATGTCGCTTGCCGCATCGGCACGGCTCGCTGGCGGGCGCGGCGATGCCGTCGCATCGCCTGCGCTGCCGCTGCGCATCGCACCGTGCCGATGCCATCGCGCAGGAGCTGACCGGCACGGCTCGCTCGCTTCACGGCGATCCCTTCGGATCGCCGGTTCGCTACGCCTCGCTCGTGCCGATCGCACCCGCTTATCGACCGCGCCCGTCTCGCTCGCATCGCGGCCACGCCTGCGCGTGTCGCGCTCGCTACGCATCGACCGGCGCAGTCCGACCGAAGCCCGGCTCGCTCGCGGTGCCGCAATGCCTGCGCATTGCGAGCACCAGCTACGCATCGCTCGGGCACCCGGTCCTGCGGACCGACCCATGACCCCGTGATCGGCCATGCCGATCCTGACGGATCGGAAGGGGAGGGGAACCGGAGATGATGGTTCCAATGGGAGACAGACCATGTCGATCACCTTCTTCCTCAGCGTCGATCGCAAAGCCGACGCCGCGCCCGCCGTCATCACCGCCCGCCAGCTTGCCGCGTTCCGCGCCTTCGCCCGCGAACGTGGCCAGCTGCTCGAAGACGAGGATGATGACCCGCTCGTGTCGTGCTCGTTCGAAGCTCGCGTCTGCCCCTGGTCGCTCGCGTCGATCTGCGCGATCTTCGATCACGATGTGGGTGTCATCGCCGTGGTCGAGGAAGCCCAGTTCCGTGGCCTCAACGTGCGCTTCTGGCACGATGACGCGACCCGCACGATCACGATGCGCGTCGCCAGCACCCCGGACGGCGCAGCGGAGATCAATCTCGCGAACGGCAACGCCTTCCACGTCCTCGACGCGCTACGACTTTCGGACGATAATTGCGGCAGCATGCCCATCGGGCAACTACGCGAAACACTCGGCCAGCCCTATGTTCGCCGCGACCTTGGTCGCCTCGATGGTCGTTACCTCGAACGCTTCGACACCCTCGCTGCTCAGGCCGACACCAGTGAAGGGATACGCATGGTCTGGGGATAGCCTCCCTCCAGTCGCCATCGCGTCGGGGAGCATCGGGCTTCGCCTCGATGCTCCCCATTCTTATGCCTGAATGGACCGAAGCTTCGCCAACTCGGCCCAAGCATTGAAAAGGGGAGCGCCTAACGGCAGCTCCCCTTCTATTTGCATGATGGGCTTGAGCCCGCTTTCGCGCTGACCCGCTTACGCGGTCAGGCGCTTCACGGTCTCGGCGATCCCGAGTTTCTTGATCGCTCCAATGATCGCGCTGAACTGGGCAGGATCGGCCTTCATCAACCCCGACCGTTCCACCTCCTTCAGCAGCTCCGAACGCTCACGATCGGCCAGTTGCTTGCGGCGTTCGTTGAGCCGCTGTTCGTCCGCCTCAAGCTGTGCCCGTTCCTGCTCGATACTCCGTGCCATATGACCTGCCTTTTCTGATCGTGGATCGGCCTCCATTTCCCACGATGCCAGCACCGCTCCACCGGCACAATAGCGACACTCATAATCGCTCGCTGGTCCGGCTTTACCGGACCAGCATGAGGCGACGGACACTGACCTTCGGCCAGGTCCGTCGTCGGGCGGGATTGCTCCGCCCAATACCCTTCGGTCCAGTCCGGTGGTCGCCTGCCTGCGGCGCTTACTCTCCCGGAACCCAGTCCAATGATCGGACATCCAGCCATGATGCCACCACCACCGCGACAGTCCCTAAGGATTTGCACACCGTACGCGGCACGCCGCAGGTTAAGTGTCTGTAATTGCCGGTGTTTGCAGGGGCAAACATGTTTGCCCCTGCAAACGCCTTGGTGGTTCTCCCCTAAGCGCTTGAGAACGCGCGAAAATCCCTGTTTGCAGAGTGAATGCGTTTTCACTCTATACCTCGGGACCAGGCTGTAGTATTTTCCACTCTCCGAAAACCCCACCAGCCACTTTCAAGTGGGTGGTGAATGTCTAACTCGACGATAGCCTTCAGACTTTCGTCTGAAGAGATTGCGGCACTTGATCGTGTAGCCGCGAAACGGTCGTGCTCCCGGTCTGAGGCCGCGCGCACTGCGCTTATGTTCGGTATCCGTTTCGCTGAGGCCGAGCATACTTTCAACATCACCCGTGCGGTCCTCGTTCTCGAGTACATGCAGGCGGCGATCGACGTGATTATCACACGCGATCACGGCGACGTCGTACCCCAGCTTCGCGAAGCCGCGAAGGAGCGCCTGGCGACGTTCCATGCGTAGCGGCGACATCCGGTTCAACGGTCAGGCGGCGACCGTAAAGCACCATTCCGCGCGGGGGCGAATCACCCGCAACTCGGGCAATTTCACCCGCGGTTCGCAGCTTCTCGCCAGTCAGTACAAGATGACCTGGGCGGGCCTCCAGGTGCCCATCTGGATATGGCTGGGGACGTTCATCGTCCTGTTCAATATCTTCGTCTGGCTGGGCCTCGCCGAGCATGAGTTCCAGCTCGACCTGATGAAGCTCTATTCCGCCATCTGGACGTGGGTCGGCGGGGACAAATTCCACCTCATCAACCTGACCTTGCGAAACGGCATCGTGACCAAGGTTCCGATCGGCTACGTCCCCTACGAACCCCATGTCGTTCATGCCTGGGCGAAGACGGTCAAGATCTTCCTGACGACACTCGTCATGTCGGCCTTCATCGCAGCACCGATCATCATGTGGTTCATCATGTGGGCAAACAAGCGCGGCAGCGACATGCTCCAGGAACGCCACAACCGCGGCGCCCTGTTGGTCGAGCGTGACGTGCTCGTCAAAACTGTCAGCGGCCACAACCGGCGCAAGTTCCGCACCGAGTGCGCCGAACACGATCCGCCGTACGTCCCCGAACTCGTCGCCAAGGCTCCGATCCTCGATCGGATCGACCGGGGCATCCACGTTCCATACACGATCGCCGGCATCCCCTATCCGTGGCGGCTCGAACAGAGCCATACCATGCTCATCGGCACCACCGGCACCGGCAAGACGACCCAGCTGCGCAGCCACGTCTCGCAGCTTCGCGCGCGCGGTCACCGCGCGGTCATCTTTGACCTGACCGGCGTGTTCGTGGAGACGTTCTACAACCCAGAAACCGACGTCATTCTCAACCCTATGGACGAGCGTTGCGCGCCGTGGACGCTGTTCGACGAATGCCGCAACTATGCCGACTTCGTTTCGGCCGCATCGGCCCTCATTCCCTCGCATCCCGACGACAAGGAACCGTTCTGGCAGAACGCCGCGCGGATGCTCTTCATCGAGATGTGCCTGAAGCTTCAAGAGATGGGTGAGGCGAACAACGCCGCGATCGCGCACCACCTGATGCAGGCCGATCTGAAGTCGATCAACGCCAAGCTCGATGACACCATCGCCGCCCCGCTGACGACCGAGAAAGCCGCCCGCATGGCGGAATCGATCCGCTCGGTTCTGAACGTCAACGGACAGGCGCTACGCTTCATGCCGGACCCTGTCCCGGGCGGCCCGCCCGCCTTCTCGATCCGCGACTGGATCGCGACCGACAATCGCGACGGCTCGATCATGTTCATCACCGGCTCGTACAACGACCTCGAGATGACCCGCGGTCTGTTCACGCTGTGGATCGATCTGGCCGTCAACAACCTCATGCGCCTGCCCAAGACCCGTGACCTGCGGACCTGGTATCTGTTTGACGAAGTCCATGCGCTTCACGCGCTTCCTGGTATCGAGCATGGCCTCCAGTCGGCCCGCAACTTCGGCGGTGCGTTCGTCCTTGGGATCCACTCGTTCGACAAGCTGGTCGCGACCTATGGCTTGCAGAACGCGACCGCGCTCACCGGACTTGCGCGCACCAAGCTGATCCTCGCCACCGCCGATCGAACCACAGCCGAAAAGTGCTCCGAGTTCATCGGCAGCCGCGAGGTCCGCCAGATGGATGAGGCCTACAGCTACGGCTACAACAACACCCGCGACGCCTCGACCCTCACGCCTCGCACGGCGATCGAGCCGCTGGTCATCCCCGACGACATCAACAACCTGCCGTCGCTCCACGGCTTCGTGAAGTTTCCCGATGGATTTCCTGCTGCGCGGATCGAACTCAAATACCGCTCCTATGCCGAGGTCGCGCCGGGGGCGGTGCCCCGCAAGAACTTCAAGCCTACCGAATACGTCTCGCCGGAAGACCGGCGTCGTCAGAACACCCGGAACAATGGCGCGGATGAGGGGGGTGAGGGTGGCCGCGAGCATACCCCCACACGGCCTGTGGGGGGCGTGGAGGCGAAGGAAAGGCAAGAGCCGGACCTGACCGCCTCGCAGCCCGAGAAGCCGCGTAGCGAGGCTGAAAAGGCGGCTGCGGCGATGGAGGTCACCGGGTCGCTGCCGGTGGTGATCGATCAGATAACCGGCAAGGGCGTCGCCAGCAGCCCGACCGGCGTCGATGCCGTCCGCGCGTCGGATGCCGCAACGAGGGTCGGGGGCGAACCTTCCAAGCCTGTGACG
>NZ_LSIS01000268.1:0-10636 GCF_001556365.1 Blastomonas sp. CCH1-A6
CCCCGGCTACACCCGCCGCTGCTGTCACCGGCCAGGCTGCACCCGCGACCCCGGCTGCTCCCGCTGCCACCACGACCAATCCCGCTCCCGCCGCAACCCCCGCCACCGGCTCTGCCACCGGCACGCCCGGGGCGTCCGAGGCGCTGTCCCAGGCGCTCGATGACGTGGCGGGCAATGGCAAGCCGCTCACGCTCAGCCTGCAGATCCTGGTCGTCATGGGTCTGCTCACCATCCTGCCGTCGATGGTGCTGATGATGACCAGCTTCACGCGCATCATCATCGTGCTGTCGATCCTGCGCCAGGCGCTCGGCCTGCAGCAGACGCCGCCCAATCAGGTGCTGATCGGCCTGGCGCTGTTCCTGTCGATGTTCGTGATGGCCCCCACCTTTACCCAGATCAACGATCGGGCGGTCGCACCTTATGCTGCCGACACGATCGAGCTGGAAACCGCGATCCAGATCTCTGGCGAGGAATTCCACAAGTTCATGATCAAGCAGACGCGTCAGACCGATCTCAAGCTGTTCATGGACATGGCCAAGGCCAAGCCGGTTGCTGCGCCGAAGGATATCCCCTTCTCGATCCTGCTGCCTGCCTTCGTCACCAGCGAGCTCAAGACCGCGTTCCAGATCGGCTTCATGATCTTCCTGCCGTTCCTGGTGATCGACCTGGTCGTCGCCTCCACGCTGATGGCCCTGGGCATGATGATGCTGTCGCCCACGATCATCTCGATGCCGTTCAAGCTGCTGCTGTTCGTGCTCGTCGATGGCTGGGCGCTCACCATGGGCTCGCTCGCCGGATCGTTCGTGAATTAGTTAACCCGGTCCCCTGCGCCCCCTCCGTTTGTCCCGAGCGAAGTCGAGGGACGTGATCGGAAAGGGTGGCGCAGACGTCCCTCGACACGCTCGGGACAAACGGGGACCTGATTGGATCGCACGCTGATATGGAACAGACCGACTATTTCATTGGCCTGGCGCAGCAGACGCTGTGGATCACGGCGCTGGCCTCGGCCCCGCTGCTGATCCCCGCGCTGCTGGTCGGCGTGCTGCTGGGCATGGTCCAGGCGGCGACCTCGATCAACGAGGCGACCTTGAGCTTTGTACCCAAGCTGGTCGTGCTCGGCGTGATTCTCGCGCTGTTCGGCGGGTCGATCCTGTACCTGATCGCCGATTTCACCGTCGAGATGTACAGCCGCATTCCGGATTTGCTGCTGTGATCGCACCGGGCTTTGTCGGCGTCGAAGCGCAATTGTGGATCTGGATCATGGCGATGATCCGGCCCGGCGCGGCGTTGATGGCAGCCCCCGTGTTCGGTGCGACCTCGGTTCCGCTCCAGGTACGCATCATCCTGTCGGCGATGATCGGCATCGCCGCGACCAACAGCGCCACCATCAACCTGCCCGATGCAACGCTGGTCAGCTATACCGGCTTCCTGTTCATCATCGGCGAGATCGTCTGCGGCGTCGCCATCGGCTTCGCGCTGCAGATCGGCTATTCCGCCGCCTTCGTCGCGGGCGAGCTGATCAGCAACGCGATGGGCCTGGGCTTTGCCTCGATGGCCGATCCGCAGAGCGGCCAGTCGAGCCCCGTGATCGGCAGCTTCCTGTCGATCATCGCGGTGCTGCTGCTGCTCGCGATCGACGGGCACCTGATGCTTATCGCGATCATCGTGCGCAGCTACGAGGCGCTGCCGCCGGGCGATGCGATGCTCTCGCCGCGGCTGATCATGGACCTGGTCGAATTCGGCGCGATGCTGTTCTCGATGGGCCTGGTGATCGCGCTGCCGGTCGGCGCCGCGCTGATCATCGTCCAGCTGGTCATGGCGATGCTCGCGCGATCGGCGCCGCAGCTCAACCTCTTTTCGGTCGGCATCCCCGTGGCGGTGCTGGCCGGCATCGTGCTGCTCGCGATCGCAGCGCCGGTGCTTGCCGATGGCGTGATGCGCGCAATGGAAACCGGGCTGGAACAGTCCGAAGTCATGGCAGGGGAGGGCTGACGCGATGGCAGACGGCCCTTCAGGTGGTGGCGAAAAAACCGAACTCCCTACCGAGAAGCGGCTCAGGGAGTCGCGGGAAAAGGGTGATGTCCTCCAGTCCAAGGAACTCGGCACCGCGATGATCATCATCGGCGGCACGATGGCCTTCGTGCTGTTCGGCGACATGATGGTCTCGTCCATTGCCGGCATGCTGCGCGCCGCTCTGGTGTTCGACATCTATCAGGCGACCGATTTCAACGTCGGCCAGCGCACGCTCAGCTTGCTGATGCCGCTGGCCCTGCCGTTCGGTGGGCTGTTCCTGTTCCTGCTGGTCGCCTGCGTGGCGACGCCTGCCGCGCTCGGTTCGCTTGGCTTCCGCTGGAGCGCCATTCAGCCCAAGGCATCGAAGATGAACCCGATGTCGGGCCTGAAGCGCATGTTCGGCACGCACGGCCTGATCGAGCTGGTCAAGTCGATGGCCAAGGTGCTGCTGATGGGCACGATCGGCGTGGTCATGATCATGTCGATGCTGCCGCAGATGGCTGAGCTCGGCCATGGCGACGTGCGCCAGGGCATTGCCGCGTTCGGCGACCTGTTCTCGATGACGCTGATGGCGATGGCGGGCGCGCTCGGCCTGATCGCGCTGATCGACGTTCCGGCGCAATGGTTCCAGCGCAACCGGAAGCTGATGATGACCAAGCAGGAGGTCAAGGACGAGCACAAGGAGGTCGAAGGTTCGCCCGAGCTCAAGCAGGCGGTGCGCCGGCGGCAGTACGAAGTGCTCAACGGCTCGACCCGCAAGGCGGTCGAGGATGCGACCGTTCTGCTGGTCAACCCGACCCATTTCGCGATCGCGCTGCGCTATGACCGCGAGCGCGATCCCGCCCCGGTGGTGCTGGCGCGCGGGCGCGGGGCGATCGCCCAGGCGATGCGCGAACTGGCGATGGAGCGCGGCCTCACGATCCTGCGCTACCCGGAGCTTACGCGAGCGATCTACTTCACGTCGAAGCCCGGCCAGATCATCGACGAGCGGCTGTACCTCGCCGCCGCGACGCTGCTCGCCTTCGTTTTCCGCATCAACGAGAAGATGGATGTGGGCTTCGGCCAGCCCGAACTCGACGTGCCCAGCGACCTGCGTTTCGACATGGACGGCAAGCCGCAGAAATGAGTCGGAAAAGGCCTTAAGCCCGCCCGCACCGCGCCGTTAATCCTTTCAGAAGGAACTGGTGATGGTCACGAATAGCGGAATTTCCAACGTCATTACCGGCTTTACCGGCGTCAACAGCGCCCAGCTGGTCAACGATCTCGTCACGGCCCAGCTCGAGCCGAAACAGTCGGATGTCCGCGAGCGACAGAATCTGAACCAGGCACGCATTTCCGCCCTCGCCTCGGCTTCGTCGGCGCTCGAGACCTTCTCCAAGGCGCTGGGCGAAGTGCTCAACGGTCGCCAGCTCACCGGCAATCTCGTCTCGACCCGGGGCGATCTGGTCGCCGCCAGCTTCATCCCCGGCCAGAAGCCGCAGGGCCTGCCCGCCACGGTGCAGGTCAGCCAGCTCGCCGCCGCGCAGAGCATGGTCTCGGCCAGCAGCTTTGCCAGCACCAGCTCGACGGTCGGCGAAGGATCGCTGACCATCACGACCTCGGCAGGCAGCTTCAACGTCACCATCAATTCGACCAATAATTCGCTCGGCGGCCTGCGCGACGCGATCAATGCGACCAACAGCGGTGTCACCGCCAGCATCGTCACCGACAACAGCGGTTCGCGGCTGGTGATGCGCGGCAGGGAAGGCGCCGCCAACAGCTTCACCGTCACCGGATCGGGCGGCGCGGCAACGCTCGATGCCTTTGCCTTTCCCCCGGCAGGCGGCGCGGGCATGAACTCGGTCACCACGGCGCGCGACAGCATCATCAACGTCAACGGCATCCAGCTGACCAACGCCAGCAACCAGATCGACACCGCCGTTCCCGGCGTGCGCATCAACCTGCTCGCGGCGGCGCCCGGCACCAATGTCGTGATCAGCGGCGACCAGCCGACCTCGTCGGTCAAGGATATCGTCAACGAGTTCGTGACCGCCTATAACGATCTGCGCGGTGCGCTGAATTCGGCGACTGCGCCGGGTCTCGATGGCGCGAGCGGCGGTCCGCTGGCCGGCGAACGGGCCGCACGCGACATGATGCGCTCGATGGCCTCGCTGACCACCAAGCAGCTCACCGACACCGGCGCCTATCGCTCGCTCGCCGATATCGGCGTCAAGACCAACCGCGACGGCACGCTGACGCTGGATTCGGTCAAGTTCGACCGCGCACTCGCTGCCGATCCCGAAGGCATTGCCCGGATGCTCGAGCCGGCGACGCCGACCGCGGGCAATCCTGGCCTCGCCAAGGCGTTCGAGGATGTGAAGACCGCGCTCAAGGCACCCAACGGCTCGCTGACCGGCGCGCAGAACCGCCTGAACAAGATCGCCTCCGACCTGACCAAGATGATGGAGAAGGTCGAGGAGGACAGCGACAAGTATCGCGAGCAGCTCGAAAAGACCTTCGCCGCCATGGACCGCCAGCTCACCGTGCTGCGCTCTACCCAGAGCTATATCGAGCAGCAGGTGTCCGTCTGGACCAACAGCGGCGACAACTGAGACAACCAAAACACATAGAATGACAAGGAAAACCGCATGAGCTTCATCTCTCCGCGTCGCCACATGGGCAGCTATCAGGCCGTCGATACGGTCAGCCGTGTCGAGGGCGCCAGCCCGCACCAGCTGGTCGTCATCCTGTTCGACGAGCTGCTGCTGCGGCTCGATGCGGCGATCCGTCATGCCCAGCGCGGCGAGGCGGTGCCGATGATCCAGGCCCGCGCCCGCGCATCGGCCATCGTCATCGCGCTGGAAGAAAGCCTGGACTTCGAAAAGGGCGGTGAACTCGCGCTCGCGCTCGCCCGCATCTATCGCGAGGCCAGCCGCCGCATCAACGCCGCGATGAGCCCCGACAAGGTCGACGTGCTGATGTCCGCGCGCCAGATGCTCGCCGAGATCGCCGAAGCCTGGAAGCGCATCGCCCCGAAATGAGCGGCTTGCCGCAGGATTATCCTGTCGGCCATTCCGACAGGATGGTCGCGACATCGAAATAGTCGCGCCAGTAGCGGATTCTTCCGTCCTCGATCTCGAACACGCCCGTCACCGGCAACTCGACCCATTTGTCGACCAGCCGGTGCCGGTCCAGCCGTTCGAGCATCACCACATTTCCACCGACCGCCGAGCGCAGAACGCGAAACTCGTTCTCCAGCGTCGGCGAGAAAAATGGTTGCAGCACCGCCCGGATGCCATCTGGTCCATGCACCGTCCTGAGCGGCGGTGGATTGATATATTCGCAATCCGGCGCGACCCATTGCAGCGCGGAGTCATAGTCGAGCGGTTCCATCGCCTTCAGAAAGGCGAGCGCGACGGCGAGCGGATCGGTATTGGACATGCGACGGGTCTCCTGCAGCTGAGCGGGCAGGGCGCCGAGATCAGCGTCGCAAGGCCAATACGTCGCACGTCATGCGCGAAATTATCGCGCCGGGTAGCGCAGCCGTCCCAGAAAGCGCGACAGGCTCAGGCTCTCGCCCTTGTTCGTCCATTTGGCCTTGGCTTTCTCGAACTGCATCACATTGTCGATGCGGCGTTCGAGGAACGCGTGGGTGTCGGCGAAATCGGGGCTTTCGTCGTCGAGAAACGCCATCAGCGTCGAGCCATAGACGCCCGAGAGGATCATGCGCTTGGTATAGTGGTTGTAATCGGTGGCGGTATCTCCCGCGAGCCGCCACATCAGGTCGGCCGTGCGCCACGAGATTCGCGCGGTGCGGGCGAGATTGGCGGGCAGCGCCATGATCGCGGTCGCGCGGCGCAGCGCCTCGCGCTGGTGCGCCACCGCCTCGAAGCGGAAGGCGACGAGCGCGCGGATACGTTCGCGGATCTTCATCGCGGCGATGCGCTCGGGCGGAAAGGCTTCGATCATCTGCGCGTCGATATGGCCGATCCAGGCATCGATCATGTCCATCGGCCCGGTGTCGAAGGCGAGCGTCGCAAGGCCTGGCTCCACGCCCTGTGCAGCGGCGGCGGCATCGCGCGCGGTTGGCGTCCAGCCGTCGAAAACGGCCTCGTCGGCAATGAACGGCGGCAGGAACTGGCGCACCTCGTCCATCGTCGGGTCGGCGGGCAGGGTGTCGAGCTTGGTCGGGCGGTACATCGGTCGTGCCTCCATGAATGCTCCCACAGTTAGGGAGCCGGGGGCGAAGCTGCAAGCCGCGCCGCGCGCCGCGCTTCAGGCAGGCGCACCAGCACCAGCGCGACGCCGATCAGGACCATCCCGATCGTGTCGAAGAGCGACAATGTCTCGCCGAATACCCGCCAGCCGATCAGCGCGGCGATCGCGGGCTGGCTGAGCAGCGCGATGCCCAGCACCACCGGAGAGAAATGGCTGACCGCATAGACCATCGCCCCCTGGCCGAAGAGCTGGCAGACCAGAGCGAGCAGCAGCACCGGCGTCCAGTCGGTCGGCCAGACCGGCTCGCCCAGCAGCACCGCGATACAAAGCATCGGGCCGATGCCGAAGATGGTCGACCAGACCAGCACCGACCAGCTGCCCATCTCGCCCCGGACGTGGCGGATGCTGAGCAGATAGACCACGTAGAGCACGCCCGCCAGCAGGCAGAAAAGATCGCCGACCAGATTGCGGACATCGAGCTCGTAACTGCTGCCCATCAGCAACCCAGCGCCGAGGATCGCGAATGCCACTGCGCCCAGTTCCGCCCGATGCGGCCAGACGCGACCGATGACGAAGCCATAGACGACCAGCATCACGCTGCCCATGTTGCCGAACAGTGTCGAATTGGCGAGCTTGGTGCGTTCGATGCCGAAATTCCAGCTGGCCAGATCGAGCGCGAAGGCGATGCCGCTCAAGACCAGCAGCCACCAGATCGATGACCGATAACCGCCGAGTGGCTCGCGCTGCTGCAGTGCGATGACGGTCAGCACCGGCAGCGCGAGCGTCAGCCGCCAGAAACCGGCGGAAACCGGCCCGGTATCGGCCATGCGCACGAACAGCGGCCCGGTGGCGAGCGCGACATTGGCGAGGATCAGCGCGAGGATCGCGAGAATCCCGCCCCGCTCGGTTGCTTTTGTCATCATCGGCCTTTAGCCATTCGGTTAAACGCTGTCGCGGGGCTTTTCCCGATGGCGCGCGAAGGAGAGATGCTGCCCATGCCCACCCTGTTCGATCCTGTCCAGCTTGGCGCGATCAGCTGCCCCAATCGCATCCTGATGGCGCCGCTCACCCGCTGCCGCGCGACACGTGCGCACGTGCCGGTGCCGCTGATGGGCGAATATTATGCGCAGCGCGCCAGCGCGGGGCTGATCATCTCCGAAGCGACCGGGATCAGCCCGGAGGGGCTAGGGACGCCCTATGCGCCGGGCATCTGGAACGACGAGCAGGTCGAAGGCTGGAAGCCGGTGGTCGAGCGCGTGCACCAGGCAGGCGGGCGGATCATCTGCCAGCTCTGGCATATGGGGCGGCTGGTGCATCCCGATTTCAACGGCGGCAAGCCCCCGGTCTCGGCCTCGGCGACGCGGTTCGACTATCACGCGCATACCTATGAGGGGACCAAGCCCTATGAGACCGCGCGCGCGCTCGAGGTCGGTGAAATCCCGCGCATCCTCGACGATTATGCCCGCGCGACCGAGAATGCGCGCCGCGCTGGCTTCGACGGGGTGCAGATTCACGCCGCCAATGGCTATCTGATCGACCAGTTTCTGCGCTCCTCGTCCAACCTGCGCGACGACGATTATGGCGGCGCGGTCGAGAACCGCATCCGCCTGCTGGGCGAGGTGGCGCAGCACCTGGTCGGGGTCTGGAGCCACGACCATGTCTCGGTGCGCCTGTCGCCCAATGGCGAGACGCAGGGGGTGAACGACGCGACGCCCGAAGCGACATTTACCGCCGCCGCCGCGCTGCTCGACAGGATCGGCATCGCGTTCCTCGAACTGCGCGAGCCGCCGATGGACGGCACCTTCGGGGCGAGCGACGTGCCGCCGGTCAGCCCGCACATCCGCAAGGTGTTCTCGGGTCCGCTGGTGCTCAACAGCGATTACGATCACGACAAGGCGGTCGCGGCGATGGCGGGCGGCATTCCCGATGCGATCAGCTTCGGTCGCACCTTCCTTGCCAATCCGGACTTGCCCGCGCGTCTCGCGGTCAATGCGCCGCTCAATCCGGACAATCCGGCGCGCTGGTATGGCAGCACGCCCGAAGGCTATACCGATTACCCGACCATGGACGAACAGGGAATCCAGCCCGAGGCCGCTGCCGCGTCATGATCGCCAGTGGCCAGCCCTGGCTGATCAGCGCGGTGCTGCTAGGCACGGCGCTGGCGCTGCTGCTGGCCGAGGCGCTCTTCCCGCGCCGCCATCGCAGCCTGCCGGCGGCTAGGCGCTGGCCCGCGCATATCGGCTTCGTGCTGGTCAACATGCCGATCGAGCGCGGGGTGCAGGCGCTCATCTTCATTGCGCTGTTCGGTGCGGTGACGGGCTATGCGCCGCAGCCCGATTTCGGCCTGCTGCCGATGACCGGCCTGCCCGGCTGGGCGCAGGGGATCACCGCGATCCTGCTGCTCGATCTGGCGGTCTGGGCGCAGCACTGGGCGACGCATCGCGTTCCGCTGCTCTGGCGGATGCACCGGGTGCACCATGCCGATCGCGATCTCGACATGTCGACCGCGCTGCGCTTTCACCCGCTCGAGATCGCCCTGTCGATGCTGTTCAAGATGGGCGTGGCACTCGCGCTCGGTGCGCCGCTCTGGGCATTGATCGTGTTCGAGCTGCTGCTCGCGCTGCTGCCGATGTTCAACCATGCCAATCTGGCGCTTCCGCTTTGGCTTGACGCCGTGCTTCGGCTCGTCATCGTCACGCCCGACATGCACCGGGTGCATCACAGCACCCGCCGCATCGAGCATGACAGCAATTATGGCTTCTGCCTGTCGATCTGGGACCGGCTGCTTGGCACCTATCGGGCGCGGCCGAGCGGCGGGCATGACGCGATGACCATCGGTCTTATCGACTATCCCGGTCAGGAGACTGCGCGCTTCGGATGGGCGATGCGGCTTCCGTTTCGCTAAGTAGATCAACAAAACATTGAAATGAAAGCCGAAAAGCCCAATTGGGGCGGACAAGCCTGCCGATCACCGGGGGCAGGGAGAGCGCGACGACCATGCCCTTGCTGAGCAACATCCTGGCCGAACGGCAGAGCTTCGTCACGCATCTCGAATGCTCGATGACCGGCGAGCGCTGCGAGGCCGACCAGGTGCACGGGCTCTCGCGCGTCGGGCGGCCGTTGCTGGTGCGCTATGACCTTGCCGCCCTCGCTGCGCATCTGGACCGCGATGCGCTCGAGCGGCGCGATACCGATCTATGGCGCTGGCGCGAGCTGCTGCCGGTGCGGCAGACGCGCGATATCGTCAGCCTGGGCGAGATCGAGACGCCGTTGGTGCCGCTTCCCCGGGCAGGCGGGTCGAATGTGCTGGTCAAGGACGAGGGGCGGCTGCCTACCGGATCGTTCAAGGCGCGCGGGCTGGTGATGGCGGTGTCGATGGCCAAGGCGCTGGGCGTGACGCGCATCGCGATGCCGACCAACGGCAATGCGGGCGCAGCGCTCGCGGCCTATGCCACGCGCTGCGGCATCGAGACGGTGGTTTTCTGCCCCGACGACACGCCCGAGATCAACGTCCGCGAGATCGCGCTACAGGGGGCGCGGGTCTGGCGGGTCAACGGGCTGATCGACGATTGCGGCGCGATCGTCGCCGAAGGCGCGAAACAGGGCCGCTGGTACGATGTCTCGACGCTCAAGGAGCCCTATCGGATCGAGGGCAAGAAGACGATGGGGCTGGAGCTCGCCGCGCAGTTCGGCTGGCGACTGCCCGATGCGATTTTCTACCCCACCGGCGGCGGCACCGGACTGATCGGCATGTGGAAGGCGTTCGACGAGCTCGAGACCCTGGGTTGGATCGGCCCCGAGCGGCCGAAGATGTTCGCGGTCCAGGCTGCAGGCTGCGCGCCGATCGTCAAGGCGTTCGACGACGGGGTCGAGCATGCCGAGCGCTGGGAGAATGCCGAGACGATCGCAGCGGGCATCCGCGTGCCCCGCGCGGTCGGCGATTTCCTGATCCTGCGCGCGGTGCGCGAAAGCGGCGGCAAGGCGCTGGCGGTGGGCGATGACGCGATCGAACACGCGGTGGTGCAGGCGGCCAAGCAGGATGGGCTGCTGCTCTGTCCCGAAGGCGGCGCGACGCTGGCGGCCTATCACGATGCGCTAGCCGCCGGTCTTGTCGGCAAGAGCGATCGGGTGGTGCTGTTCAACTGCGCGACGGGGCTCAAATACCCGATGCCCGACGATTCCCGCACGCTCGACCGCCACGCGTCCATCGATTTCGACGCGCTCTAGACCCTGTTCGCATTTGATGGAATCAAAAGCTGGGTCTAACTCTCTGTTTTGCCGTGATTTCCGAGCCGTGAAATGTTCCATTTCACTCGAAATCACTCTAGGTTTCTCGCCTTCCCGTCATTCCCGCGAACGCGGGAATCCCGCTTTGCCCGCAAGCCTGGCGCAGAAGCGGGACCCCCGCTTTCGCGGGGGTGACGAC
>NZ_LSIS01000269.1:0-2725 GCF_001556365.1 Blastomonas sp. CCH1-A6
CGACCCAGCAGCGCGCCTGCGATACCGCCGATCAGCGCGCCGGTGGTGCGGTCACCACGGCCTGCAATCTCGCTACCGGCCAGGGCACCCGCTGCGCCACCGATCAGCAGGCCGGTGGTGCCGTTGTCGCGACGGCAATAGTAGCGGCCGTCATTTCCGCGCCAGGCCTGGCCGTTCCATCCACGCGCTTGGCGGCGGTCGAAACGACGGTCATAGCGGTCGTCCCAGCGATCGTTGCGGCCATAGCCGCGGTCATAGCCACGACGGTTCCAGTCATCGTCATAACCGCGCCACTGATGGGCAACCGGCGCACGATAATCGACGCCATAAGCCTGCGAAGCGCTGGGCGCGTAGCTGGCGACCGGCGCTGCCATGGCAGGGGCGGCCGAAATGGTGACTGCACCGGCGGCGGCAGCAGCAAGAATGAACTTCTTCATGATCTGTCTCCCTTGAGACCGGGACAGCGCCGATTCGCCATCCGTTGTGTTCATATTTAAGGGAGCAAAACTGAACGGATCGTGGGAAGGCTGTTCATCTGTCAGCAGGTTTTCATGAAGGACTTGGCGGTGGACATCATATGGGCACGACGCCCTATATCGTCACTCCCGCGAAGGCGGGCGTCTCGCTTTACATGGCAAGACACGCGCAAAAGCTGGATTCCCGCATTCGCGGGAATGACGAGGAGGGCGAGGGATATGACCATCCCTCGCCCCACCCGATCACTTCTGCGGGCAGATCAGGAATTTCTCGCCGGTCGCCTTGGCATAATAGCGCGCCACCACATCCGCCTGCAGAGCCTCTTCCAGCGAAAGCTCATCGGTATAATGGCTCGCAAAGGTGGTCTTCAGCTCCTCGGCGACGCGCGCGCGAAGCCGCATGGCGACCTCGACACCTGCCTTGGCGAGGAAATTGGGAAGCAGCCAGCCACCGACGCCCCAGGCCATGCCATAGCCGCGGCTGAGCACCGTCGGCGACGTGTCGAGCCCGCCGTACAGATAGACCTGCTTGTGATGCACCGAACCGTAGATGCTGTAAGCCCCGGGCGTCCGCGCCGCTGCGCCCTCCATCGCGGTCAGGATGTTCGAGGCGAGATTGCCGCCGCCAGTCGCATCGAACGCCAGGGTCGCGCCGGTCGCATGGATCGCGTCGGTGAGATCCGCCATGAAGCTTTCGCTGCTCGAATCGACGATATGCTTCGCGCCCATGCCGCGCAGCAGCTCGGCCTGTTCGGGCTTGCGCACCACGTTGACGAGCTCGACGCCGTCGGCCTGGCAGATGCGGTTGAGCATCTGGCCGAGGTTGGAGGCCGCCGCAGTGTGGACCAGCGCGCTATGGCCTTCCATCCGCATCGTCTCGATCATCGACAGCGCAGTGAGCGGGTTGACGAAGCACGACGCGCCGTCGCGCGCGGTGTGGCCGTCCTGCAGCACCAGGCACATCATGGCGGAAGCCTTGCGATATTCGGCATACATGCCGCCACCCATGACCGCGACGACCTTGCCGATCAGGCTCTGCGCATAATCGCCCGACCCTGCGGCGACCACGGTGCCCGCGCCTTCGTTACCGACGGTGAGCGCCTGGCCGATGCGGGCCTTCATCACGCCCATGCCCTGGGGCGAGACCGGCGCGGTCAGCTTCGTTTCCTTGCCGCTGCCGCTGCTCGTCGCCTTGGCCATGCTGGCCCATCCGAACATCACGCCCTGGTCCGACGGATTGATCGGCGTCGCCTCGACGCGGATCAGCACCTCGTCCTCGCCCAGTTCGGGCATGGGCTTGTCGACCAGCTCCATGGTCAGCTCGCCCTCGGCGCTGACGGTCGAGATCATCTGCTTGTAGGTTGACGGAAGCGTCATGGCACGGCCTCTCTCTAAAGGGGTTGTTGTGGGATGCTCCCATGTGCCAAGCCTTGGCCGACAAAGCCACCCATCACGCGCAGAAAGTGCCTTTTCCTTGCCCCGGCTGATCCTGTTCAACAAACCCTATGGCGTCGTCTGCCAGTTCAGCGGCGATGGATCGCGGCCGACACTGGCGGATTTCATCGATGTGCCGGGCGTCTACCCCGCCGGAAGGCTCGATCAGGACAGCGAGGGGCTGGTCCTGCTCACCGATGACGGGCGCTTGCAGGCGAGGATCGCCGATCCCCGCCACAAGCTCGCCAAGACCTATTGGGTGCAGGTCGAAGGGGCGATCAGCGACGAGGCGCTTGCGAAGTTGCGAAGCGGCGTGGCGCTCAAGGACGGGATGACGCGCCCTGCACTCGCCCAGCGGCTGGATCCGCCCGATCTGTGGCCCCGCGACCCGCCGGTGCGCTTTCGCAAGACCGTGCCCGATGGCTGGATCGCGCTCACGCTGCGCGAGGGCAAGAACCGACAGGTGCGGCGGATGACTGCGGCAGTCGGCTTCCCGACGCTCCGGCTGGTGCGCTGGCAGGTGGGCGACTGGACGCTCGAAAGCCTTGCGCCCGGCGCGTGGCGGGCGCTCGACGTCCGCTGAGCGGCGGCTCAGTCGTCCTCTTCAAAGGCGATCGCACCGCGATTGGCGAGGTCCAGCAGCAGCGCAAGCACCGCATCGTCAGCCTCGCTGATCTCGACCTCATGCGCAGCGCACAAGGCCTCGGCAAAGCGTGCAGCCGAGCCGGTGCAGGGATAGGTTTCGCCATCGACGAACAGCACCAACCCCTCGCCATCACGCACGAACACGAACCGGCTTGCGAAGTTGCGAAGCA
>NZ_LSIS01000270.1:0-11551 GCF_001556365.1 Blastomonas sp. CCH1-A6
CGATTTCATTGCCAAGGGCCCGACCGCCGACGAAGTGCAGCGCGTCGCGACGCGCGAAGCGGCGCAGCGGATCAATGGCCTTGAACAGGTCGGCGGCTTTACCGGCAAGGCGGTGACGCTGGCCGAGGGCGCGCTCTATTCGGACGATCCGGCCTTCTACAAGAAGCAGCTCGACATGCTGGCCGCGATGACTCCGGCCAAGGTGACTGCCGCGATGCAGAAATGGCTGACGCGCCCGGTCGCGAAGCTGCACGTGCTGCCCGGTGAGCGCGACGCCTATCAGGAGGTCGCGGGCGGCACGGGCCAGGTGACCGGCAGCGGCCCGGCGATGCGCACGGGCGTTCTCAATGCCCCAGCGTTCTATTCGAGCATGGCCGAAGACGCGATGGCGGCGGGCGCAGCGAGCAAGCAGCCGCTCGCCGCGGTCGATCGCTCGACCTTCCCCGAAGCCGGCGCGGTGCCCGATCTCGATTTCCCCGATGTCGAGGAAGCGACGCTGTCGAACGGCATCAAGGTGCGCTTCGCCA
Source organism: Blastomonas sp. CCH1-A6 (assembly GCF_001556365.1). Taxonomy (NCBI): domain Bacteria; kingdom Pseudomonadati; phylum Pseudomonadota; class Alphaproteobacteria; order Sphingomonadales; family Blastomonadaceae; genus Blastomonas; species Blastomonas sp. CCH1-A6. Next base: position 528 of record NZ_LSIS01000270.1, read on the forward strand.
AGCGGACCGCCGTTCCGGTGGTGCGCGTCGCGGTGAGCTTCGATGCTGGCTATGCCAGCGATCCCAAGGATGCGCTGGGCACCAACAGCCTGATGATTGCGCTGCTGCAGGAAGGCACGCAGAAGCTCAATTCGGTGCAGCTAGCCGAAGCGCAGGAGCGGCTGGGCACCAATATAAGCGCCTCGTCCGATCTCGATCGCACCATCGTCTCGATGAGCGCGATGAAGGCGAACCTGGGCCCGTCGCTCGACCTGCTCGCCGATGTCATTCGCACACCTGCCTTCGACGCCAAGGAGCTTGAGCGTGTGCGCGTGCAGCAGCTCACCCGCATCCAGGCCGAATTCACCCAGCCCCAGGGCATCGCGCTGCGCAACCTGCCGCCGCTGCTCTACGGACCGGCGCACCCCTATGGCGTGCCGCTGACCGGCACCGGCGATCCGGCGGTGGTCGCCAAGCTGACCCGCGACCAGCTCGCCGCCTATCATTCGCAGTGGATGCGGCCCGAGCGCGCGTCGATCTTCGTGGTCGGCGATACCAGCCTCAAGGACATCATGCCGATGCTCGAGGCGCGCTTCGGCAGATGGCCGTCGAACCGCATGGCGCTGATGCAGAAGGATTTCAGCGCGGCGATCCCGGCGGGCCAGGGCCGCATTATCCTAATCGACCGTCCCAATTCGCCGCAGTCGCTGATCCTGGCGGGCCAGGTGCTGAAGGCCAAGGGTACCGACAACCTGCTGGCGCTGGAAACCGCGAACGACATCCTCGGCGGCGATTTCCTTTCGCGCATCAACATGGATCTGCGCGAGACCAAGGGCTGGTCGTACGGGACCCGCACGCTGATCCAGCGGCCCAAGAACGACGTGCCGTTCCTCGCGTTCGCGCCCGTTCAGACCAACCAGACCGGCCCATCGGTCGCGGCGATCATCCAGCAGATGAACGACTTCATCGGCTCGAAGGGCGTGACGCCCGAAGAGCTCGACCGCACGGTCAAGGGCAACAGCCTGGAGCTGGCGGGCACCTATGAGCGCTCGGCCGCGGTGCTGTCGCAGATGCAGTCGGACGCGCTCTATGGCCGCCCGACCAACTATGCCGAAAGCCTGGCCGCGCAGTATCGCAGCATGGACGCCGAGAAGCTCAACGGGGCGATGCGCACCGCGCTCAACCCCAAGACGCTGACCTGGGTGATCGTGGGCGATGCCGCCAAGGTCGAGCCGCAGCTCAAGGAACTGGGCATGCCCGTCGAGGTTCGCCGTGCGGCACCTGCCGCCGGAGACAAATAAGCCAACCTTCAACCCACCACACTAGAGAGGACGAATACCATGTCAGTTGCTGGACAATATGATTGCGTGACCAAGTCGCCGATGGGCGACCAGAAGTCGGTGCTGACCGTCAATGTCGATGGCGACAGCTGGACCGGATCGAATGCCGGCCAGATGGGCTCGCTCGACATCACCGATGGCAAGGTCGACGGCAACACGCTGACCTGGACGATGGACATGAAGGTGCCGATGCCGATGAAGCTCGAGGGCACCGCTACCGTCGACGGCGACACCATCACCGGCCAGATCAAGGCTGGTGCGTTCGGCACCATGGCGATGAGCGGCACCCGCAAGGCGTAAGCTTTCGCAAGGACCACGAAATCCTCCCCGTGCCTGGCGCGGGGAGGATTTTTATGGGCGGTGCGCTTCGACCGGGTCGTTCGGATCGGGCGTCTCGCTCGACGAGACATGGTTGAGCGCGATCACCCATCGCCCCCCAACCTTGCGCATCAGCCGGGTGTTGATGCCATATTGCGGGCTTTCTGCCCGATCGAGATGATAGCGGCTGATCAGCTGCGCCGCATCCGGGGCCAGCATCTCCACCTTGATGTCGTAGAAATGCAGCGTGCCGCGCTTCTCAGGCGATTCGCCATAATCGCGGACATAATGGTCGAGCGTCCCCTGCCAGTCGCGCTGGAACTGCCCGCGCGAGACGAACACCACGCCGGGATTGAGAAAGCCGCGCATATAGCCCTGGAAATCACCGCGATTCCATGCGGCTTCCATGTCGGCAATGACCCTGCGGATCTCCGCTTCGGGCGGCGGCGCCTCAGCTTGCGCGGGCGCCACAGCAAGGCAGAGGGCCAGAATAGCAAACAGCCCAGATCGCCCTCCCCCGTCATTCCCGCGAACGCGGGAATCCCGCTTCTGCGCGAAGCTTTGAGCAGGAAGCGTCACCCCCGCCTTCGCGGGGGTGACGGGATAATGACGGATGAAGAGGCTCACTTCCCCGCCTTGGCGAGTTTCGCCTTCTCGGCGGCGATGAATTCCTCCATCTTGGCTTCCATCACCGGCAGTGGCACCGAGCCGAGCATCAGATAGGTGTCGTGGAAGGGCCGCTGGTCGAAGGCCGCGCCCAGCTCGGCTTCCGCCTTGGCGCGCATCTTGCGCAGCGCCAGTTCGCCCAGCTTGTACGCCAAAGCCTGGGCGGGCCAGGAGATATAGCGGTCCACTTCGGTCTCGACATCGCGCGGCGCGAGCGCGGTATGGCTGGCGAGATAGTCGATGGCCTGCTGCCGGGTCCAGCCCTTGGTATGCACCCCGGTATCGATCACCAGCCGCGCCGCGCGCCACATCTCGAAGGTCTGCCGGCCGAACTCCTCATAGGGTGTTTCGTAGATGCCGATCTTCGATCCCAGCCATTCGGTGTACAGGCCCCAGCCCTCTCCATAGCCGGAAAAATAGGTCTGGCGGCGGAATTCGGGCCGGTTCGGCGCTTCGAGCGCTACCGCCGCCTGGAAGCTGTGCCCCGGGTTGCATTCGTGCAGCGCCAGCGCGGGGATGTTGTACAAGGGCCGCTGCGGCAGATCATAGGTGTTGAACAAGCAGGCATCGAGCCCGCCGCGCCCCGAAGTGTAGATCGGCGCGATCACGTCGGGCACCGGCAGCACGGTGAAGCGATAGCGCGGCAGGAAGTTGAACGTGTCCTTGAGCTTCCCGTCCATCTTCTTGACCGTATAGGCCGCCGCGCCCAGCAGCTCGCGCGGGGTCCTGGCATAGAATTGCGGGTCGGTGCGCAAGAATTGCAGGAATTCGGGGAAGGTGCCCTTGAACCCGGTCTCGCGCATCGTCTTCTGCATGTCCGCGTCGATCCGCGCGACCTCCTTCAGCCCGATCTCGTGAATCTCCTCGGGCGTCAGGTCGAGCGTCGTGAAGACCTTGATCATGTCCTGGTAGAAGGCCTTCCCATCGGGCAGCGCATAGGCAGCGATCGTGGTGCGCGCCTTGGGCATGTACTCGGTCCGCATGAAGCTGAGCAGCTTGGTGTACGCGGGCACCACCGACGTCTCGATCGTCTTGAGCGCCCCGGCGCGGAGCGCGGCCTGTTCGGCGGGCGGCATGTTCTGCGGCATCACGCGGAAGGCATCGTAAAACGGATTGGCCTCGCCCGGCACGGTATAGGCCTCGATCGTCTTGTCGCGCCCCTCGATGCCGACACGCGGCACGGTATAGCCGCGCGCCAGCCCTGCGCGCATGTTGGTGATGTTTTCGTCGAAATAGCGCGGAACATCGCGCATCCGCCCGAGATAGCGCTTGTAGCCCGTCGCGTTGCCGAAGCCCTGGCGCGGGTTCAGCCCACCCCAGAAGAAGGTGTCGCTGTTGAACGGCGCTTCATAGGTCCTGTATTCCAATCCCTTGGCATTTTCCCAGACCGACTGGCGGAACACCGCGGCGTTGACCTGCTCCTCGGGCGACAGCTGATCCATCGGGATCGCATCGAGCTGCTTCAGCACATCCTGCCAATAAGCCAGCCTGCGCGCCTGATCGGCAGCAGTTTCGCTGGTCAGTCGGTCGCCATCGACCCAGCGGCCATTTTCCTTGATCTGGGCCAGTTCCTTCTGCCGCCAGTCCCATTCGGCGTCGTAGAGCGCGCGCAGCTTCGCATCCATCGGGCCGGGCGCGGGCTTGGCGGCGGCAGGCGTCTGCGTGGTGTCCTGCGCCATCGCGGGGACGCTTGCAGTTCCGAGCAGCAAGGAAGCGAGAAGGACGGATGCGCGCATGATGACCCCTTGGGCTGCCGGACTGGACTGTATGGCATTAGACTTTGGGCGGTGCGGCAGGTCAAGCGATCAGTATACGAAATGCGGCAGGTTCTTGATTTCCCAGCCCTTATTGTCACCCCCGCGCAGGCGGGGGTCCCGCTCGTGCGCAGCGGTCGATGAAAAAGCGGGATTCCCGCGTTCGCGGGAATGACGGGATCAGGCGTCCTTCTTCTTGATCAAAGCCGACCTCAGGCAACGGCACACCACCTCGTCGCGCTGGTTGATCAGCTCGTGCGTGAAGGTAACGATCCCGGCATTGGGCCGCGACTTCGATTCCTTGAGCTCGGTCACCTCACTGGTCGCGCGCATCGTATCGCCGATGAACACGGGCTTGGGCATGACAAGCTTGTCGTACCCCAGGTTCGCCACCAAAGTACCCAAGGTCGTGTCCCCCACCGACAGCCCAACCATCAGCGCGAAAGTGAAGGTGCCGTTGACGAGGATCTGCCCGAACTCGCTCGCCTTCGCTGCTTCGATATCGAGATGCAGCGGCTGCGGATTGTGCGTCATGGTGCTGAACAGCAGATTGTCGGTCTCGGTCACCGTGCGCCGGATCTCGTGCTCGATCCGGTCGCCGATCTGCCATTCGTCGAAATATTTGCCTGCCATTTACGCCTCCGCCGCCTCGACCCGCACGAGCAGCGCCTCGACCTGCACCTGCGCGCCCTCGCTGACGTTCAATTCCGCGACCACGCCATCGAACGGCGCGACGAGCGAATGCTCCATCTTCATCGCCTCGAGCGTCAGCAGCTTCTGCCCCTTGGTCACCGCCTGCCCCGCCGCCACATCCACCGCGATCACCTTGCCCGGCATGGGGGAGAGGATGGAGCCGTCGCCCACAGCATGGCCGCTACCGCCCCTTACTCGACCACCAAATTCAAAGGTTTCGCTGGCACCGCCGTCGAACACGCGGATTGGCCCCTCGAAGGGCTCGACCGGGTCAGCACCATAGGTTGTCGGAAGGTCATCCAGCCTTTCGAATATGTCACGTCCGTCGACAGCAACTTGCCAACGCCAATCAGCCCCTCTGCCCTTGACCTCAGCCAAGGCAAACTGCGCCTCGCCATCTCGCGTAAAGTCGAGGCGCGCCGCCACTCGACTTGCATTCAATCGGAAGCCGAAAAGCGCGCTTGGATTGGCTGCCGAGGCATCGAAGCGCGCAGCATCTATTTCCATGAACTGTTCGAGCCGCCAGCTCAATGCAGCGGCCAAAGCAGTGTTGCTACGCTTCGGCGCGACAAGACTGTCGATGTTCTGATCGATAAAGCCTGTCGTGACATCGCCCGAACAGAAAAGGTCGGACCGCAGACAAGCGGCCAGAAAAGCCGCGTTGGTTCGCACCGGCGCGACCTCAACCTGCTCGCTTGCCTCCCGAAGCAGTTCGATTGCCTCGTCGCGGTCGCCGCCATGCACGACAATCTTTGCAATCATGGGGTCATAGAATGGGCTGACTTCCGCTCCCTCAAACACACCCGTTTCGATGCGTGCCTCATCTGGCAGGCGGCAATGCTCCAACCGCCCGATACTCGGCAGGAACCCCTTCGCCGGGTCCTCCGCATACAACCGCGCTTCCATCGCCCAGCCGTTGATGCTGAGCTCTTCCTGCTTCAGCGGGATCGGCTCGCCGCTGGCCACGCGCAGCTGCCATTCGACCAGATCGACCCCGGTGATCTCCTCGGTCACCGGATGTTCGACCTGCAGCCGCGTGTTCATCTCCATGAACCAGATGCGGTCGGCGCGCAGGCCTTGCGAGCCGTCGGCGATGAACTCTATCGTGCCTGCGCCCTGATAGTCCACGGCCTTGGCCGCGCGCACCGCCGCGCCGCACACCGCCTCGCGCGTCGCTGCGTCCATGCCGGGGGCAGGCGCTTCCTCGATCACCTTCTGGTGGCGGCGTTGCAGCGAGCAATCGCGCTCGAACAGATGGACGACATTGCCATGGGCATCGCCAAACACCTGCACCTCGATATGGCGCGGGCTTTCGATCCATTTTTCCAGCAGCACGACATCATTGCCGAAGCTCGCCGCCGCCTCGCGCTTGCACGAAATGAGCGCGTCGGCGAAACCGGACGCGTCATCGACCTTGCGCATCCCCTTGCCGCCGCCGCCCGCGACCGCCTTGATCAGCACCGGATAGCCGATCCGCTCGGCCTCCGCCGCGAGCCGCTCCGGCGACTGGTCCTCGCCCAGATAGCCCGGCGTGGTGGGCACACCCGCTGCGTCCATCAGCTTCTTCGCCGCGTCCTTGAGGCCCATGGCGCGGATGGAGTCCGGCTTGGGGCCAACCCAGATCAGCCCGGCGGCGATCACGGCCTCGGCGAATTCGGCATTCTCGGACAGGAAACCGTAACCCGGATGGATCGCCTCCGCGCCGGTCGCCTTCGCCGCCGCGATGATCTTCTCGCCGACGAGATAGCTCTCGCGCGCCGGCGACGGCCCGATATGCACCGCCTCGTCCGCCTGGCGCACATGCAGCGCCCTGGCGTCGGCGTCCGAATAGACCGCGACGGTGCGAATACCCAGGCTGCGCGCCGTGCGGATGATCCGGCAGGCGATTTCGCCGCGATTGGCGATAAGGAGGGATTTCAGCATGGGGCATGACCTCTTCCGTCACCCTGAACTTGTTTCAGGGTCCATGGTGCGGCATTTTTAAGGGCCTGATGGACCGGCAACCGTGCGTCTACATTCTGGCCAGCGCCGCCTATGGAACGCTGTACATCGGTGTCACTTCGAACCTGATCGGTCGGTTGCACCATCACCGGACGGGCGAGCTTCAGGGCTTCACGTCGCGTTACCATGTCCACCGTCTTGTCCGTTTCGAACTGTTCGACACCATGGAAGGCGCAATCGAGCGCGAAAAGCAGCTCAAGCGATGGCATCGCCAGTGGAAGATCAACCTGATCGAGAGTGAAAACCCGCATTGGGCGGACCTGGCGGTGGGATTTGGCTTTGATCCGCTGCCGCCACGCAGCAGGCGGGATGGACCCTGAAACAAGTTCAGGGTGACGGGGGTATGCGCGTCCCCTCCACCACCCGCTGCGCGGGCGGTCCCCCTCCCCGAGCAAGCTCGGGGAGGATTTTGGGTATCGACCCACCCCCCTCACATCCGGAACACGCCAAACCGCGTGCCCTCCTCGACCGGCGCGTTCAGGCATGCCGCGAAGGCCAGGCCCAGCACGTCCCTCGTCTGCGCGGGGTCGATGATGCCATCGTCCCACAGCCGCGAGGTCGCGTAATAGGGGTTGCCCTCGTCCTCGTATTTCTGGCGGATCGGGGCCTTGAATGCCTCGGCCTCGCGCTCGTCCCACTTGTCCGCGTCGCGATGGACGGTGGCGAGCACGGATGCAGCCTGCTCGCCGCCCATCACGCTGATGCGCGCATTGGGCCAAGTGAACAGGAAGCGGGGCGAATAGGCGCGGCCACACATGCCGTAATTGCCCGCGCCAAAGCTACCGCCGATCAGCACGGTGACCTTGGGCACGCTCGCCGTCGCGACTGCGGTCACCAGCTTCGCGCCATGCTTGGCGATGCCTTCCGCCTCGTACTTGCCGCCGACCATGAAGCCGCTGATATTCTGCAGGAAAAGCAGCGGAATGCGCCGCTGGCACGCCAGCTCGATGAAATGCGCGCCCTTGACCGCGCTTTCGCTGAACAGCACGCCATTGTTCGCCAGGATCGCCACCGGCATCCCCCAGATATGCGCGAAACCGCACACCAGCGAGCTTCCGTACAGCGCCTTGAACTCGTGAAACTCGCTGCCGTCGACCAGCCGCGCGATCACCTCGTGGACATCGTACGGCGCGCGGACATCCGAGGGGATGATGCCGTACAGCTCCTCCGCATCGAACTTGGGTGCGCGCGGATCGCGCAGGTCGATGTTCGGCTTGGGGATCGGCCCCAGATGCGAAACGATGTCGCGCACGATGGTGAGCGCATGCTCGTCATTCTCGGCGACATGATCGACCACACCCGACTTGCGGCCGTGCAGGTCGCCGCCGCCCAGGTGCTCGGCGCTGATTTCCTCGCCCGTGGCGGCCTTGACCAGCGGGGGACCTGCGAGGAAGATCGTGCCCTGGTTGCGCACGATCACCGTCTCGTCCGACATCGCGGGGACGTACGCGCCGCCCGCGGTGCAGCTGCCCATCACGCAGGCGATCTGCGGAATGCCTTTCGCGCTCATGTTCGCCTGGTTGAAGAAGATGCGGCCGAAATGCTCGCGATCGGGGAAGACCTCGGCCTGGTGCGGCAGGTTCGCGCCGCCGCTATCGACGAGATAGATGCACGGCAGCCGGTTCGCCTCGGCAATCTCCTGCGCGCGCAGGTGCTTCTTCACCGTCATCGGATAATAGGTGCCGCCCTTCACCGTGGCGTCGTTGCACACGATCATGCATTGGCGGCCCGAGACACGGCCGATCCCGGCGATCATGCCCGCGCCGGGGATTTCGCCGTCATATTGATCGCAGGCGGCGAGCTGGCCGATCTCGAGAAAGGGCGAGCCCGGATCGAGCAGCCGCTCGACGCGATCGCGGGGCAGCAGCTTGCCGCGCGCCGTGTGCCGCTCGCGCGACTTGGCATTGCCGCCGAGCGCGGCCTCGGCGACTTTCGCCCAGAGCTCGTCGCGCAGCGCGCTGTTGTGCGCAAAGGTGGCGCGGTAGCTTTCCGAATTGGTGTCGATTTTCGTGTCCAGAACGGGCGCGGTCATCACAAACCTCCGTCATGCTGAACTTGTTTCAGCATCCATCGTGCCCGATGAGCCGAAGCCGCGTGGGGAGAAATGGACCCTGAAACAAGTTCAGGGTGACGGACAGAGCAGATGGCCGCGCAATATTGCATCACCGCGCTCCGATCAGTTCGCGCGCGATCAGGAAGCGGCGGATTTCGTTCGTGCCCGCGCCGATGTCGTACAGCTTGGCATCGCGCAGGAAACGCTCGACCGGCCAGTCGGTTGTATAGCCCGCCCCGCCCAGCGCCTGGATCGCCTCGAGCGAGCATTTCACCGCATTCTCGCTGGCCAGCAAAATCGCACCCGCAGCATCGAAGCGCGTCGTCTTGCCCGCATCGCACGCGCGCGCCACCGCATAGACATAGGCGCGCGCGCTGTTGAGCGCGACATACATGTCGGCGACCTTGGCCTGCACCATCTGGAACGCGCCGATGGGCTGGCCGAACTGCTTGCGCTCGCGCACATAGGGCAGCACCACGTCGAGGCACGCCTGCATGATGCCGAGCGGACCTGCGGCCAGAACCGCGCGCTCGTAATCCAGCCCGCTCATCAGCACGCCGACGCCCCCATTGAGCGGACCCATGACATTCTCTTGGGGAACGAAGCAATCGTTGAACACCAGTTCCGCCGTAGGGCTCCCGCGCATCCCCATCTTCTGGATCTTCTGGCCGATGCTGAAACCCGGCATGCCCTTTTCGATGATGAAGGCGGTGATCCCGCCCGATCCCTCTCCGGTTTTCGCGTAAACGATCAGCGTCTCGGCATAGGCCGAATTGGTGATCCAGAACTTGGTGCCGTTGAGCCGGTAGCCGCCCGCGACCGCATCGGCCTTGAGCTTCATCGACACGACGTCCGATCCTGCGCCGACTTCGGACATCGCCAGCGACCCGACATGCTCGCCCGAGATCAGCCCGGGCAGATATTTCGCCTTCTGCTCCGGATTGCCCCAGCGGCGCAGCTGGTTGACGCAGAGGTTCGAATGCGCACCGTAGGACAGGCCCAGCGAGGCGCTCGCGCGGCTCACCTCTTCCATCGCGATGACATGCTCGAGATAGCCGAGACCCAGGCCGCCATCGGCCTCGTCCACGGTGATGCCGTGCAGGCCGAGCTCGCCCATTTGCGGCCACAGTTCGAGCGGGAACCAGTCCTCGGCATCGATCTTCGCGGCGATCGGCGCGATCTTGTCAGTAGCGAAGCGCCGCGTGGTGTCGCGGATCATCTCGGCGGCTTCGCCCAAAGCGAAGTCGAAATCGGGCATCATGGACATGGCGGCATCCTCTCCTGGAGCTCTGATCGCACCGGTTCTAGGCCCGCAAGTCAACAAAGGAAAATTGATATTGAAAGGGGTTTATCCTAGACGCTGTCTATGATCGAACGCTATCTGCTGCGCTATTTCCTCGCCGTGGTCGAACATGGCAATTTCACCCGTGCGGCGGAAAGCTGCAACGTCACCCAGCCGACGCTGTCGGTCGGCATCGCGCGGCTGGAGGAGAGCGTCGGCCAGCGGCTGTTCCACCGCTCCAACCGCCGCGTCGACCTGACGCCGACCGGCGCGCAATTTGCCGAGCATGCGCGGCGGATCGAGGCACAGTTCAACCTGGCCGAAGAGGCGATGAAGCAGCACCGGCCCGATGCGATCGTGCGGCTGGGCGTGCTCTCGACGCTGCCGACCGCGATCGTCGCGGCGATGGCCGAGGCGCTGGCCGAACTCGACGGCATCCGCACCGAATTCGTCGAGGGCCGCGCGAGCGAGCTGATCGACCGGCTCGACGCGGCGCGGATCGACCTGGCGGTGACGATGGAGCCGCAGGGCCGCCATCGCGAGCGGTTCGAGCCGGTGGCGAGCGAAGGCTATGCCCTCGCCCTGCCCGCCGCGCACCCCCTGGCCCAGCGCCAGAGCATCGCCGCGCAGGAACTTGCCGACAATGTGATGCTGGTCCGCCGCCATTGCGAGCTGCTCGCCGCAACCAGCCAGCACTTCACTGCGCGCGGCGTCCGCCCCTTCTTCGCCGCCCGCTCAAGAAGCGACGACCGCATCCTGGCGCTGGTCGCCGCGGGCGTGGGGGTAACGGTGATGCCCGACTGCTTCACCGCGCCGGGCGTGGCGAGGGTGCCGATGGACGATTTCGCGCAAGTGCGGACGCTGGGATTGCTGGTGCGCAAGGAGGGGGCGGTGCCCGAGGCGTGCGTGGAGCGGGTGCGTGGGGTGTTGAGGAGAGG
>NZ_LSIS01000271.1:0-828 GCF_001556365.1 Blastomonas sp. CCH1-A6
CCATCTCTCGCCAGCGGCTCAGACAGCCACGGGACGAGGCCCGCATCAATCGCAAAGCCGAGAGTCCTTGCGAGGCGGCAGGCTCGAGCGATTGACCCGTCTGGAACATCGAGCGCCTTTTCAATGTGCCCAAGGGTTTCGCCAGCGCCGGGTTCACAGACCGCATGAAGCTTGCCTGCGTCTGCGGTGATAGCAAAGGGCCAGGTCATCGCGACACCGACGACCCGTTCGTCGAGGACAAGCAGCGTATCGCCAGTAGCGATAGTCTCGTCGGTCTGCACGGCGTCGTAGGCATTGCCCGTCGAGGCGAAGGCATGGATCCGCCAGGCGCTGAAGGCGAAGCGCTCGCTGTCGCTCAGCATGGCACGGCCCCTTCGGGAAAGGCGCGCTGCGCCGCTTCCGGAAAGGCTGCGGTGAGGTTCCGGTGGAGCGGCCCGGAGGATTCCGGAAAGAATGCACCGGTGCTGCTCGGCCGTGTTATCCGCAGCGCGCTTGCGACGGCATCCACAATGAACCCAGCAAGCTGATCGCTGGCCGTCAGCTTGCCAAATTCAGGCGGTGCAAACCCGGCCTGATGCCAGAAGGCGATGCCGGTCTCGAGGGTCTCGAGATAGCTGGCATGGCTGCCGTCGTCCTGCTCGTTATCAATGCTCGCCTCAACCGTCCGGTAGGTTCCGAACTCATGAGCGTTAGCCTTGATCCGCAGGGTGATTCCGGCGAGCGGAGGCCCAGCCACCGCGATCAGCGCAGCCCTGTAGAGCATGGCTTCGGCAGTATTCACGAGGTCGAAGTTCGGGGTGTGGCCGATCTGCGCGCAGTCTTCGTTCC
>NZ_LSIS01000272.1:0-18875 GCF_001556365.1 Blastomonas sp. CCH1-A6
GCGGGCAACCATGCCGAGGTGATTGCCAAGCTCGAACCCGCGCTGCCAGCATCGAGGTGGAAAGAAACAGGGCGGTGATCGCAGATTTCAACATTTCGGAACATCTCCTGATGGGGTTTGCGCGCCTGTCCGGTCGGACGCTCGTGCGCCTGGCTGAAACGGAAAGGCTGGTCTGCAACGAAAAACGATAGCAACGTTTCAAAAACGCCCGGTCCCGGGGATCGTTCCGTGCTCAACCTTGGGCAATACAGCAAAACCGCCAGGCAGCGTCAAATGCTGCACGGCGATGCTCACGTGCCTGAACCGCCTCGCCATCGGCGCCCCAGAGTTCTTCCTGCCACAATTCCTCGAGGCAGATCGCCTGCCAGATTCGTTCGAAATCAAAGGCTTTTTCGAGAAGTGCCAGCGCACAGACGAGCGAACCACCCAGGCTGGTCAGCGTTGAAAATCCGGCCAGGGTGAATGGATCCATTGCCATGACGGGTGCTTTAAGCCGGGACAGGCTGTGCGTCGATTGCGGCTGATGGATAATCCCGGCGACGCGGATCATGCTGATATCATAACGGTTTTCCGCCCATTTCAGAATCGGCTCCCAATCGCGATCCTGGCGTTCGGCCAGCGGATCGCCGGGATCGGCGCGATAGCAGAGCGTGTCCGTCTCGCCATAAGCGGCGATGTCATCGACAAAGCGCTGCCATTGCGGCGCGACCTGATCGATCGCGGCATTGGCAAAGCCAGTCAGCGGCATCAAGGCAATGATGATCTCTTCGCCTTGCGCATCCCATTCGCCAGCCACCGCATCGGCCATGGCAGCGGTCGGCAGCACCAGCGGTTCGCGCAGAGGGGTTTTCACCGGGCGGTTGTCGAGCAGGAGCGCATGGCCATTGTCGACAGGCTGGGTGGTGACGGTCTTGTAGAAGCGTTTCATGCAATCACGTTCATTCGGTCGGCGGGCTTTTCCAGCGCTTGACCAGCATCTGCGGCAGAACGAGGAATTCGATCACGCCCAGGGCGAGCAGCACATAAGCCAGTTCGCCCGGAACGCTGTCGATCCGGCCATAGCTGATCGCCACGGCCAGCGCGATCGTCACTGCGCCCGCCAGCCGCACGGCTCCGATCGTGAAGAAACGACTGCGCGCGCTCCGGTCTTCCGGAGTCATTTCCCGCCACCGACAATCTGATCGTAGAGCTGGTCCATGCTGAAGGCGATCGAGGCTGCGCCCGCTGCCTCCAGTTCATGTGCGTCGTGATAGCCCCAGTCGACGCCAATCGGGCGGACATTGGCCGCCACGCCCATCGCCATGTCGTAGCTGGTATCGCCGATCATGACTGCGGCCTGGGGCTCGGCTCCGGCGTCGCTCAATGCCTCGAAGATCATCGACGGGTGCGGCTTGGACGGATGCCGGTCTGCGGTCTGCAGCGATATGAAGCGCTGCTTGATGCCATGGTGCGTCAGGCAAAGGTCGAGCCCGCGATCGGACTTGCCGGTAGCGACCGCGAGCAGCCAGCCCGCCGCATCGAGCCGGTCGAGCAGTTCGGGAAGCCCGTCATAAAGCGGCTCGTGCTGCAGCGTGCCGTTGCCGCGCAGCTCGTGAAACGCGTTCTTGTAATGATCGGCCAGCACGACATGAAAGGCCGGGTCCGCTTCCGGCAGCATCACCCGCATCGCCTCGACGAGCGAAAGCCCGACGATCCGTCGTACCAGATGGTGGTCGGGATGGCCCAAGCCTTCGGCGGCATAGGCCATTTCCATCGCCTTGCAGATATTCGCTTGGCTATCGACCAGCGTGCCGTCGCAGTCGAAGATCGCGAGTCTGGTCGTCATGGCTTGCGCGGGCCAGTCTTCGGGGCTGTCCTTGGCTTGGCCGGCCGCGGCTTTCCAGCGGTTCCGGCAGATTTCGCCTTGGGCTTGCCGCTTGGTTTGGCCGGAGCGGATCGGCTGCGCCGTTCGCCCCGTCGTTCCTTGCGCAGTGTCTTGGCATGCGCCTTGGCCTGCTGCTTCTTCACCTCGCGCGTCGCGGGCGGCGGGCCGTCATCGGCAAAGGCAGCGTCGCCCAGCGAAAGGTCGAAGCCCAGCTGCTCCATCGAGTCGGCGAAATGCTCGGGCAGATCGGCGATCACGTCGATGGCGGGACCATCGGGATGCGCAATCTTCAGGCGGCGCGCGTGCAGATGCATCTTGCGACTGATCGTGCCGGTCAGGAACGCATCGGGCCCGCCATATTTGCCGTCGCCGACAATCGGATGGCCGATCGCGGCGAGATGGACGCGCAGCTGGTGGGTGCGGCCCGTGAACGGCTGCAGTGCGACCCAGGCGGCGCGGGATCCAGCGCGTTCGATCACCTGATAGGCGGTGCGCGATGGCTGGCCGTTTTCCTTGTCGACATGCATCTTCTCGCCGCCGGTACCGGGCTGCTTGGCGATCGGCAGTTCGATCAGGCCTGAATAGATATCGGGCACGCCGACGACCAGCGCCCAGTAGATCTTCTTGGCGCTGCGCCCGGCAAAGCGCTTCGAGAAATAGGCCGCGCTGCCTGGCGTGCGCGCGAGCAGCAAGGCGCCCGAGGTGTCCTTGTCGAGCCGGTGGACCAGCTTGGGCCGCACCGGGCTTTCGTACATCAAAGCCTCGGTCAGGCCATCGACATGCGCATGGGTGCGCGTGCCGCCCTGAGTGGCGAGGCCCGGCGGCTTGTTGATAACGAGAGCCGCCCGATCCTTGTGGATGACGAGCGATTGCGCGAACGCGATCTGATCTTCGCTCAGTGTGCGCGGCGCCGGCTTGGCAGCGGGCCGGTCGGTATCGCCATCGGCGGGGGGGATGCGGATCGTCTGTCCGGCGACAATGCGGTCGCCGGGGCCGACGCGCTTGCCATCGAGCCGCACCTGCCCCGTGCGTGCCCAGCGCGAGACGAGGTTGAAGTTCACATCGGGCAAATGCCGGTGGAACCAGCGGTCGAGCCGGATGCCATCATCGTCCGCATCGACGGTAAACTGCCGGGCTTCGGCAGATTCCTTCGAGATCGAAGCGCCCACCCCTGCGGCCCGTGCGCGGCCAGTTGCGGGACTGCGCGGGCCAGAAGGTTTCCGGGCGGCGGGCTTGCGCGCGGGGGTTCGAGCAGGCGGCTTCATGCGATCGACCTCGTGACGACAAAGCCTGCGGCCACGGCCGCCAGCGAGAGCAGGACCGAGGTCAGCGCATAGCCCAGCGCCGTCAGCGCCGCGCCGCGCTCCAGCATCTGGAACAGCTCAAGCGAGAAAGCGGAAAAGGTGGTGAAGCCGCCGAGCACGCCGACGCCCAGAAACAGCCGCACAGGCTCAGCCATCTGGCCCTTGAGCACGAGCGCCGCCAGCACGCCCATCAGTAACCCGCCAAGCACGTTGACGGACAGCGTGGCGGCGGGATAAGCGGTGTGCCCCAGCCGGATGGCGAGCTGCGTCGCCTGAAACCGAAGCGCCGCGCCGATTGCGCCGCCCGCCATCACCAGACCGGTGGCCTTGAAAGTCAAATGCGCGTCCATTCCGCTGCCTTAGCGGGATTGGACGCGCATTGGGAAGGGTTATTCGGTGTTTCGGGTCACCGTCAGGCGGCGTGACCATCGCGCGCAGCGGCTTCGGCCTGTGCGAGCTCTTCAGCTTCGGGGCCATCGAGCGCGTCAGCGGCTTCGCGTGCCTTTTCCTCAACCTGCTGCTTGTCGGCGGCAAAGTCTTCCTGGGCTTCGCGATAATTCTGCGCGGCCTTGTAATTGCCTTCGCCAAATTCCTTGCCCGCGTTCGGGTTCTCGGCCTTGTCGGTCATGTGCATGCTCCTGATCGAGTGGGTTCTCGATCCGATACGCCAACCGCCAGGGCCGGTTCCCTTCAGCGCCTGAACAACGTCGCCAACCAGCCCGCATCGGCCTTGGCGATGTGGCGCGGCGGCAAGGCGCCCGAGCATTCGAGGCACCAGGCCTGAACGCCATCGGTCCCGCCGAGCACTTTGAGATCGCCGAGCACCTGGCCCAAAGCCGCGCGCTGCTGCCATGCAAGCCGGGCGACGAGGCCGGTCGCCTGCTTTTCTTCTTCGGCGGGAGCAAACATGCCCGAGACGAACTGCTCGAACGGATCGGGCTCGGTCTCGAGATATTTCACGCTATAGCTGTCCTTGCCGAGCTTGGCGCGCTTCGCCGCTTCGGCAATGGCGTCCTCGATCGATCCGAAACGGTCGACCAGCTTGATCTGGCGGGCGGTGCCGCCGTCCCAGACGCGGCCCTGCGCGATATTGTCGACCTGATCGACGCTCATCCCGCGCGCCTTGCCGACCAGCGCCAGGAAACGGCGATAGTCATGCTCGATCGTACCCTGGATGAAGGTGTCGACGGTGCTGTTGAAGCCGCCAAACACATCAGGCTGGCCCGACAGCGGTGTGGTCGCGACGCCATCGGCCTTCACGCCATATTCGGCCAGCGCGCGCTCGAAGCTGGGCAGTACCGCGAAGATGCCGATCGATCCGGTGATCGTCGAAGGTTCGGCGAAGATCGCATCGCCTGCGGTCGAGACCCAATAGCCGCCGCTCGCCGCAACATTGCCCATCGAGACGATGACCGGGATCTTGCGCGCGCGATATTCCTCGATCGCGCGGCGGATCTGTTCGGAGGCAAAGGCCGATCCCCCGGGCGAGTCGACGCGGACCACCAGCGCCTTCACATTGTCGCGCTTGAGGCCGTCGTGGAGCAGCTTCTCGATGCGATCGCCGCCGGCGGTGCCGGGGCCGGCCTCGCCATCGACGATGGTGCCCGCGATGGTCACCACCTGAACCTCATCGCCGCCGGTCTTGGCCGGATTGGCCGCGACCCAGTCCTTGAGGCTGGTATGCTTGAATGCGCCGGGCCCCTCGTCCTCGTCGGCGCCAGCCAGCTTGGCGACGCGCTTGCCGAACATGGTGCGATCACCGACCTTGTCGATGATCTTGCGGTCGGTCGCGATCTTGACCAGGTCGCCGCTCGCCGCGGTCACCGCGCCTGCGGGATCGTTGATCAGTCCGGCAATATCGGCCTGGGGCCGCGCCTTCTTGACCACTGCCTGCCAGTTTTCCCAGATCGGGCGGTAGACGGCGAGCAGAGCTTCCTCGGCCTCGGGCGACTGGTCGGAGCGCAGATAGGGTTCGACCGCGCTCTTGAACGTGCCGACGCGATAGACATGCGCGGTCACCTTGAAGCGGTCGAGCGCGTCCTTGTAGTACAGCCGCGTGCCGCCGGGGCCGGTAAAGGCCGCGCCGCCCATCGGATCGACCCAGATCTCGCTGCCGTGCGAGGCGAGCATATAGGCCGCGTCGCTGTAGAAGGTGGCAAAGCTGAGGACGGGCTTGCCCTTGGCCTTGGCGCGGCCGATCGCCTCGCCCACCTGTTCGAGCGAAACCTGGCCGCCGCCCATGAAGCTGGCGAGATCGAGCACGATCACCTTGATCCGGTCGTCGGTCGCCGCCGTGTCGATCGCGCGGATCAGGTCGCGCTCGCGATATTGCTTGAGCGGCGCCTGGCCGCCCAGCACGGTGGCGAACGGGTCGATATTTTCGGGTTCCTCGACGATGACACCGTCGAGCTTGACCAACAGGGCGCCGTCGGTGACCGCTGCGGGATTAGGCCGCCACGACAAGGCGGCCAGGATGAGGCCGAAGAACAACAGCATCGCGAGCAGGACCAGACCGTCCTTGATCGCCACCAGCACCTTCCAGGCGCCCTTTACAAAACCCATTATCTGCTCCGCATCGGGCGGACATGCCCCAGGCGACCTATCTAGGCGAGCCCGGGTTAATTTGCCACTGCCTCGCGCGACAGACGGGTGATGCGGTTCGACTGCCGACTTTGGCGCCGACTTTGGCGCCGGCCTGGCGTCAATGCGCGAAGCCCGATGTGCGCGGCGGCGCTGCGAGCGAAAGGCGGCGATCGAACAGCCGGTCGAGCGCGAACAGCCCGCCCCCGCGCGCGATCAGGATCGCCGAAAGCCCGAACCACATGACATGCGGGTTCCAGAAGGCTTCGGGATAGACGAAAAGCTGGATCACCATCGTCATCACGAACAGCCCCGCCGCCCCGAATCGCGTCGCCAGCCCCAGCATCACCAGGATCGGCAGCGCATGTTCGGCATAGGTCGCGATCGTGCCGGTAATCTCGGGCGCAGGCATGTGATATTCGTCGCGGAACAGGTCATAGGTGATCGGGTTGATGGTGAGGAAGCTCCCCTCCTCCACCTTGGTGCGCGCCGAGCGCCAGAACTGCGCTGCCAGCGCAAGCCGCACGACCAGCAGGGCAAGGCCATTGACGGCAGGGCTATCGAGCAGCGCGAGGCCGCGTTGGATCAGGGTTTTCATCACGGGCTATCCGACAAGTGGGGACTGGAGTGAGATCGAGACACCCCCGACCCCGCTGGACACCGTGCCCGGCTTACTCCTGGGATCGTACCAGCGCCCCAGCGCCGACCAGCGCGAAGATTGCCGGCAGTGCCTCTGCCTCTCCAGCGCGTTCGATGGCTCGCGCCAGAAGGTTACCCATCGGGGCGGGAAATTGCGTCTGCATGACCAGATTGGCGGATAGCGGGGCGAGCGGGTGCAGCAGCACCTCGTGCGCCGGACGCGTGATCAGCAGGTGACGCATTTCGGGCGCGGCACTTTCGGACAGCTCGGGCATCAGCGCCCTCAGCGCCGTCCGGGTCTCGACAATCCGCATGGAAGGATGGAGCGCAAGGCCAAGGTCGAGCAACCCCTGCTCGTCCAGGCCGGCCAGGTCGGCCAGCTGCAGTGCCTGCGCCTCGGCGGAATGATAGCTCTGCAGCCAGGCCCATTCGATCCGCGCAAGATCGACGGCTGCCGCATCATGAGTTTGATCAGCGAGAAATTCGGCAAGCCCCGCGCCCAGCTGCATAAGCTTGCGCGGGCGCACCTCGGCTCGTTCGATGAAATCGCGCGACAGGGCGTTGAAATCCGCTTCGCCCAGATATTCCCGGGTCCGCGGATAGGTTTCCTCGAGCGCGACCAGCCGGGCATGGCTGATCGTGTTGGCATGCGCCCTGAGGCCCAGCAGCACGCGGTCCGCAGCATCGGCAAACAGGCCTTCGGGAAAGGCCGACGGCCCCTTTTGCAGCACCGCGATGAAGCGCGCCTGGTCGTCCAGCAGATCGCCCATCTGCGTCAGGCCGCGACGGCTGCGGTGGCCCGCGCCATGACCGCTGCAGCGCGTTCGGCCTCGGCCATCAGCACCGCATAATCTGGGACGTTCGTGTCCCATTCGATCAGCACCGGCATCGCGCCTGCGCGGCCGACAAAGCGCTCGAACAGCGCCCAGGTGAGATCGGTGACAGGACTGCCGTGATCGTCGATCAGCAGCGGCCTGCCCTCGTGCCATTCGGTCGCATGGCCCGCGAGATGGATCTCGCCGACCAGCGCGGGATCGATGGCGTCGATATAGGCATGCGGATCGAGCTGCAAATTGGTGCAGCTGACCTCGACATTGTTGATGTCGAACAGCAGGCCGCAACCGGTGCGGCGGCAGAGCGCATGGATGAATTCGACCTCGTCCATCTCGTCCTGCGCGAAGCCGAGATAGCGTGAGGGGTTCTCGATCAGCATCGTGCGGCCGAGCCGGTCCTGCACCCGCGCGACCTGCCCGGCGACATGGTCGAGCGCGGCGCGGGTATAGGGGATCGGAAGGAGATCGGGATAGCGGTCGTCGGCATTGCCCGACCAGCTCAGATGATCGGAAACAGAAGCCGGATCGTAGCGCGCGCAAAGTACGGCGAGCTGATCGAGTTCGCCTTCGTCCAGGCCCTGGGCGGTGCCGATCGACAGCCCGACGCTGTGGAAGCTGAGCGGATAGCGCTCCGCTACCGCAGACAGCCAGCGATGAGGTGGCCCACCATCGACGAAATAGTTCTGCGGATGCACCTCCACCCATCCGGGCAGCGGAACACCCGTTTGGGGTTCCAGAACGTTACGATAATGGGCCGGTTTCAGCCCTATGCCGACAAGGGGGGGAAGCATGAGCTGAAGGGCTACCTCATCTGCAGGTCCGGCGCTGGCGGTTCAGAGCGCCGCCAGCGCCGATACCGTTGCATCAGCCGCGCGGGGTCGGCTTCTTGGCACCCTTGAGCGCGGTCAGCGAACCGCCCAGCTTGGCGCACTCGCCCTTGGCGACATATTTCCAGGCATTGCCCTGGTAATCGACGGTCGAGGTTCCGGCACACGAGGTGCCCGGGCCGGCGGCGCAGTCGTTCTTGCCCTTCAGTGAGACGCCGTAGCACTTTTCCTTTTCGCCGGCTGCGGCAGCGGGGGGTGCTGCGATGGTGGCAGCGGCAAGAACGGCAGCAGCTGCTGCGCCCAGAGTGATGATCGAGTTCGACATGGCAAGTTCCTTCATGAGAATAAGGGTTGGCAAGTTGGACAGCGCGGCTGTCCAGCCTGCCTGTCAGTGCGATCTTTCGTGCGAGCCTGGGGGCAGGTTACCGCGATCTCGCGCTTCCCGCAAAAAATTTCCTGCGTGAATCGCTTGACCCTGTCTGCTCCAGCGCTATCTAGCGCCTCGTTAGCACTCACCCCGATCGAGTGCTAATCGCGAGGGCGGGCGCAATATCCGGTGCCAGCCGCGAAGGGGGTTTCACTAATTTCAGTGACGCAAGGAAAGGCTTAACGCATGACATTTCGTCCGTTGCACGACCGGGTTCTGGTGCGCCGCATCGAAGCCGAGGAAAAGACCGCTGGCGGGATCATCATCCCCGACGCAGCCAAGGAAAAGCCGTCGGAAGGCGAAGTGATCGCCGTCGGCGAAGGCACCCGTGACGAAGCCGGCAACCGCATCGCGCTCGACGTCAAGGTCGGCGACAAGATCCTGTTCGGCAAGTGGTCGGGCACCGAAGTGAAGATCAACGGCGAAGACCGGATCATCATGAAGGAAAGCGACATTCTGGGCATTCTGGGCTGATTTAAGCCCATTTGACCGACCGACCTCATTCGACAAGAAGGAACATTTCTCATGGCAGCTAAAGACGTAAAGTTTGGCCGCGACGCACGCGAACGCATCCTGCGCGGCGTGGATATCCTGGCCGATGCCGTCAAGGTGACCCTGGGCCCCAAGGGCCGCAACGTCGTCATCGACAAGAGCTTCGGCGCTCCCCGCATCACCAAGGACGGCGTCAGCGTCGCCAAGGAAATCGAACTGAAGGACAAGTTCGAGAACATGGGTGCGCAGATGGTCAAGGAAGTCGCTTCCAAGACCAACGACATTGCCGGTGACGGCACCACCACCGCCACCGTTCTGGCCCAGGCGATCGTGCGCGAAGGCATGAAGTCGGTCGCCGCCGGCATGAACCCGATGGACCTGAAGCGCGGTATCGACCTCGCCGTCACCAAGGTCGTCGAGAACCTGAAGAGCCGCTCGAAGGACGTGGCCGGTTCGAACGAGATCGCACAGGTCGGCATCATTTCGGCCAATGGCGACCGTGAAGTCGGCGAGAAGATCGCCGAAGCCATGGAGCGCGTCGGCAAGGAAGGCGTGATCACCGTCGAGGAAGCCAAGGGCCTCGAGTTCGAACTCGATGTCGTCGAAGGCATGCAGTTCGACCGCGGTTACCTGTCGCCCTATTTCATCACCAACCCCGACAAGATGACCGTGGAACTGGATAACCCCTACATCCTGATCCACGAGAAGAAGCTGTCGAACCTGCAGGCGATGCTCCCGATTCTGGAAGCTGTCGTGCAGACCGGTCGTCCGCTGCTGATCATCGCTGAAGACATCGAAGGCGAAGCGCTGGCTACCCTGGTGGTCAACAAGCTGCGCGGTGGCCTGAAGGTCGCGGCCGTCAAGGCTCCGGGCTTCGGTGACCGTCGCAAGGCGATGCTCGAAGACATCGCGATCCTGTCGAAGGGCGAGATGATCAGCGAAGACCTGGGCATCAAGCTCGAGAACGTCACGCTCGGCATGCTGGGTCAGGCCAAGCGCGTTTCGATCGACAAGGACAACACCACCATCGTCGATGGCGCCGGTGAAGCCGATGCGATCAAGGCTCGCGTCGAAGCGATCCGCACCCAGATCGACAACACCACCAGCGATTACGACCGCGAGAAGCTCCAGGAGCGTCTGGCCAAGCTCGCTGGCGGCGTCGCCGTGATCAAGGTCGGCGGTGCTTCGGAAGTCGAAGTGAAGGAAAAGAAGGACCGCGTCGACGATGCGCTGCACGCCACCCGTGCTGCCGTCGAAGAAGGCATCGTCCCCGGCGGTGGTACGGCGCTGCTGTACGCCACCTCGGCGCTCGAAGGCCTGACCGGCGAGAACGACGACCAGACCCGCGGCATCGACATCATCCGCAAGGCGCTGTTCGCTCCCGTCCGTCAGATCGCGCAGAATGCCGGTCATGATGGTGCGGTGGTCTCGGGCAAGCTGCTCGACGGCAACGATCCGACGCTGGGCTTCAACGCCGCGACCGACACCTATGAAAACCTGGTCGCCGCTGGCGTCATCGACCCGACCAAGGTCGTGCGCGCTGCGCTGCAGGACGCTGCCTCGGTCGCTGGTCTGCTGATCACCACCGAAGCCGCGATCTGCGACGCTCCGGAAGACAAGGCAGCCGGTGGCGGCATGGGCGGAATGCCCGGCGGCATGGGCGGCATGGGCGGCATGGATTTCTGATCCAGACCGTTCGGCACAGCCGACAAGAGAAACGGGGCCGGAGGGGAAACCTTCCGGCCCTTTTTCATGAGGTCAGGCGGTGGCGTTCAGCGCGGCTTCCATCTCGGCCGCGCGGGCATCGTAGAAGCGCTCGCGCATCATCGTGACGATCAACTCCGGGCTGGTCCCGGGCGTGCCACCCGCATAGGGCGGCGCGGGGTCATATTCGAAATTGAGCTGGATCGACCGCGCGACGTCCTCGCCGTGCAGATGCGCGATGACCGAGAGCGCGAAATCGATGCCCGATGTCACGCCGCCTGCGGTGATGACATTGCCATCAAACACCGTGCGCGCGGGCTCGTATATGGCCCCCACCAGCGGCAGCTGCCCGGTATAGCCCCAGTGCGTCGTCGCGCGCTTGCCCTGCAGCAATCCCGCGCGCCCCAGAATGAACGCGCCGGTGCAAACGCTCGTTACCCATTGCGCGGCGGCCCCCTGGCGCCGCACGAAATCGATCAGCGGCGTGACAGCCAGGGCCGCAGGCACCCCCAGCCCGCCCGGCACGCACAACAGGTCCCCCTGCGGGCAATCGTCAAAGCTGATGGTCGGCACGATAGCGAACCCGGCATCGGTCATCACCGGGTCGAGCGTCGCGGCTGCGACATGCACCTTCGCTCCCGGCATCCGGCACAGGAATTGCGCCGGCCCGGTGAAATCGAGCTGGGTGATCCGGTCGAAGATCGCGAAGACGACGTGAAATGGAGGCGCATCGGTCATGGGGCATTCCTTTCGTGCGAGGAAGATTGCCCAGGCGCGCGACAGTGACAAGCGCCCGCTCCCCGATGGTGATCCATCTGATGCGCCAGTTGCGGGCGGAGCGAGCCTAACGCGTCTGAGGACGTCCGCCAAGCCCGATACAAAGCGCTGGCGGACGGCCCAATATTATGGCACGGATAGTGACATAATATTGGGGAGGGGTTCATGCGCCGTGTTTTCACCGGGCTGATCGTCATCATCGCGACTGTCGGAGGGCTTGCCTGGCTCTCGCGCGATCGGCTTGGCGAGATCGTGTTTAATCGCGCGGTCGAGGCGAATTACGGCCAGGACGCCATTGCAGGTCTGCCTGATGGGCTGCACGTCATCCTGTGCGGTACCGGATCTCCCCTGCCCGATCCGGATCGTTCGGGCCCGTGCACGCTGGTGCTGGCGGGCAAGCAACTGTTCCTTGTCGACGCGGGCTCCGGCGCTGGCCGGCGCATCGGCGAGATCGGGGTGCCGCTGGGCAGGATCGACGCGACGCTGCTCACCCATTTTCATTCGGACCATATCGATGGCCTGGGCGAAGTGCTGATGCTGCGCTGGGCGGCGAGCGGTCGCAAAGAGCCGATGCCTGTCTATGGTCCGCTAGGGGTAGAGCGCGTGGTGAGCGGTTTCGACACTGCCTATACCGCCGATTACGGCTATCGCATCGCGCATCACGGAGCTGACATAATGCCGCGCAGCGGTGCAGGCGCGCGGGCGCTGACCATTGCATCAAAAGATGAGCCGCAGCTTGTCTACAATCGCGGCGGCGTGAAGATCACTGCGTTCAAGGTGAAGCACGATCCGGTCGAGCCCGCATTGGGATACCGGTTCGACTATAAGGGGCGTTCGATTGTCATCAGCGGAGATACCGCGCCGACATCAACCGTGGCGCAGATGTGCAAGGGCTGCGACGTTCTGGTGCATGAGGTTCTGAACCCGGCCATGGTCGGCAAGATTTCGGCAACCGCCAAGGCCGCCGGCGACAGGCGCATCGCCAAGATCATGTCCGACATTCCGGGCTATCATAGCTCGCCGGTGGCGGTGGCCGGGATCGCGCAGCGAGGCAAGGCAAGGACGCTCGTCTTCACCCATATCGTACCCCGAATGCCCTCGCGGCTCCTCCACCCCTATTTCCTGCGCGGGGTTTCGGCGGCCTATGCGGGCAAGGTCGTGATGGGCGAGGATGGAATGCAAATCAGCCTGCCCGCTGGTTCCGACCGGATCGAACAGGCTGACCTGCTGTAACGGAATTGGCGAGAGATTACTGGGCTTCTTCCTTGGCCTCGTCCCATTCCTTCTCGATCTTGTCACCGGCCTTGTCGGCCTCGGCATCGAGATCCTTGGCGGCTTCGTCCACGCTGGCCTCCACATCGTCAGCGGCATTCTCGATGACTTCACCCGCCGCGTTGGCATTGGCCTCGATATCATCGCCAGCAGCTTCGGCGGCCGCATCGGCCTTCTGTTCGGTTTCGGCCGAGCAGGCGGCAAGTCCGAGCGCGAGGGCCGTGACACTGGCAATGGCTAGATTTCGCATGGGATAGCTCCTTCAATAGGGTGCCCGATACGGCACCTTCCCCGACCCGCTTACGCGCCACGGCATGGGCAGTTCCAAAATCGCATGACCCTGCGCACCGCCGCTGCTATCGCTGCCGCCATGGCACAGCAGAACCATCTCTATCTCGTCGACGGCTCCTCGTATATCTTTCGCGCCTATCACCGGCTGCCGCCGCTGACCAATCCGGAAGGCACGCCGGTCGGCGCGGTCTACGGCTATACGACCATGCTCTGGAAGCTCGCCGATGACCTGCACAAGGCCGATGGCCCGACGCATATGGCGGTGATTCTCGACAAGAGCTCGCAGAGCTTTCGCAACGAGCTGTACGACCAGTACAAGGCCCATCGCCCCGAGCCGCCCGAGGATCTGCGCCCGCAATTCCCGCTGATCCGCGATGCGACGCGCGCCTTTTCGATGCCCTGCATCGAGGAAGACAATGTCGAGGCGGACGACATTATCGCGAGCTATGCCAAGGATGCCCTCGCCAAGGGTTGGAAGGTCACCATCGTCAGCTCCGACAAGGACCTGATGCAGCTCATCCAGCCCGGGCTGGACATGCTCGACACGATGAAGAACGCCCGGCTCGGCCCCGAAGCGGTGATGGAGAAGTTCGGTGTCACCCCCGAGCAGCTGGGCGATGTGCTCGCGTTGATGGGCGATGCCGTCGACAATGTACCGGGCATTCGCGGCATCGGCCCCAAGACGGCGTCGAAGCTGATTGTCGAGCATGGCGACCTGGAAAGCGTGCTCGCGGCGGCGCCCTCGATGAAGCCCTCCAAGATGCGCGACAGCCTGATCGAGCAGGCCGATATGGCCCGGCTGAGCAAGGTGCTGGTGACGCTCAAGGACGACTGCCCGCTGCCCAACGAACTCGACGATTTCCTGCTCAAGGACATCCCGCCCGAGCCGCTCGCCGCATTCCTCACCAAGCACGGCTTTACCAGCCTGCTGCGCAAACTGGGTGCAAGCGGCCCGGCGGACGCAGCCCCTGCCCCCTCCGGCGCTCCGAGCGACGCACCGCGCGGCGACAATGCGATAACGCCGCAGCCGCTTGCGATGCCGGCGATCAACCTCGACGATTATGTCTGCGTGCAGGATGTCGATGCGCTCGATGCCTGGATCGCCAAGGCGCGGGCTGCTGGCATGGTCGCGGTCGATACCGAAACGAATTCGCTTGATTCGATGCAGGCGGCTCTGGTCGGGGTCAGCCTGGCGGTCGCCCCGGGCGAGGCCTGCTACATCCCGCTGGGCCATGGCAGCAACGACATGTTCGCCGAAAAGCCTCAGCAGATCGCGCTCGGCGACGCGATCGCCCGGCTCAAGCCGCTGCTGGAGGACGACGCCGTTCTCAAGATCGGCCAGAACCTCAAATATGATCTCAACGTGCTGGCGCGACACGGAGTGCATGTCTCGCCGATCGACGACACGATGGTGATGAGCTTCAACCTGGACGCGGGGCAGGAATTCGGTACCGGAGGGCATGGGATGGATGCGCTCGCCGACCGCCATCTCGGCCATCAGTGCATCAGCTTCAAGTCGCTTACCGGCACCGGCAAGAAGCAGATCGGCTTCAACGAGGTACCGCTCGCCGATGCGACGCGCTATGCCGCCGAGGACGCCGATGTCACGCTGCGGCTGTGGCACGTGCTGCGCCCGCGCCTGCCGGTCGAGGGCGCGACGCGCATCTACCAGAATGTCGATCGCCCGCTGATCCCCGTCGTCGCGGGCATGGAGCGCCACGGCATCAAGGTCGATCGCGAGCAACTCGCCGCGCTGAGCCAGGATTTCGCCACGCGCATGGCCGCGCTGGAAGGCGAGATTCACGAGCTCGCGGGGCAGAGCTTTGCCATCGGCAGCCCCAAGCAATTGGGCGAGATTCTGTTCGACAAGCTGGGCCTCAAGGGCGGCAAAAAGGGCAAGACAGGTGCCTATTCGACCGACGTCACCGTGCTCGAGAAGCTCGCGGGCGAAGGATCGGAAATCTCGCGCAAGGTGCTCGACTGGCGGCAGCTGTCGAAGCTCAAGTCGACTTATACCGATGCGCTGCAGGAACAGATCAACCCGAACACTGGCCGCGTGCACACCAGCTACAGCCTGGTCGGCGCGCAGACCGGTCGGCTGTCCTCGACCGAGCCGAACCTCCAGAACATCCCGATCCGCACCGAGATCGGCCGCCAGATCCGCCATGCCTTTGTCGCCGAACCCGGCAATGTCATCCTCGCGGCGGACTATAGCCAGATCGAACTTAGGCTCGCCGCGCACATGGCCGATGTCGAGACGCTGCGCGATGCCTTTGCCCATGGCGAGGACATCCATAACCGCACCGCGCAGGAGCTGTTCGGCGAGGTCAATCGCGATACGCGCGGGCGCGCCAAGACGATCAACTTCGCGATCCTCTACGGCATTTCGCGCTGGGGCCTGGCCGGACGGCTCGAGGTAAGCGCGGACGAGGCGCAGGCGATGATCGACACCTATTTCCAGCGCTTCCCGGGCATCAACCGCTATATCGCCGAGACGCTCGAAAGCGCGCGCGAATGCGGCTTTACCGAGACGCTGTTCGGCCGCAAGACGCATTTCCCGCGCATCACCTCGAAGAACCAGGCCGAGCGCCAGGGCAGCGAGCGCGCGGCGATCAACGCGCCGATCCAGGGCACCAGTGCGGACATCATCAAGCGGGCGATGGTGCGCATGAACCCCGCGCTCGAGGCTGCAGGCCTTGGTCACGTCCGCATGCTGCTGCAGGTGCATGACGAACTGGTGTTCGAACTGCCCGAAGGCGATGTGGAGGCAGCCTCCGCCGTGATCCGATCGGTCATGGAGAATGCGGCGGAACCGGCCGTCACGCTCAGCGTACCCCTGGGTGTGGAGATCGGCACAGGGCCGAGTTGGGGGGCCGCGCACTGATGATCGATACTGTGCGGCAGACCATCGTTCCGCAGACCCCGGACGTCGATGTCACCGCCTATGCCGATCCGATGTTCACTTCGGTGATCGGACAGTTCCTGCTCGACAATTACAAGCTCTGGCTGCTCGGGATCGGGCTGGTGGTGTTGCTGGTCGCGTGGCTGCCGCTGCTGCTGAAGAAGCTACCGCTTTCGCTGCCGATCATTTTTGTCGGTATGGGCATGGCGATCTTCGCATGGACGCCGCTCGCGCAATTCTCACCGCACCCGGTCGAATCGCCGGTGCTGATCGAAAAGGCGAGCGAGTTCATCGTCATCGTCTCGCTGATGGGTGCGGGGCTGAAAATCGGCAGGCCGCTGAGCTGGCGCGGGTGGAACCTGACCATCCGGCTGCTCGCGATCGTCATGCCGTTGACCATCCTGTTCATCGCCCTGTCGGGGCTGTGGATTCTCGGGCTGCCTCTCGCCTCTGCACTGCTACTCGGCGCCTGTCTTGCGCCCACCGATCCGGTACTGGCCTCCGACGTCCAGATCGAGCGGCCCGATAGTGAAGACAGCGACGAGGCCCGTTTTGCGCTCACTTCGGAAGCCGGGCTGAACGATGCCCTGGCCTTTCCCTTCGTTCACCTTGCGCTTGCAGCCAGCGCCGCTTCGCTGACCGGAGGCGTACTGGCCGAATGGCTGTGGCACGATGTCGCCTGGCGTCTGGGCGTCGGCGCGCTGGTGGGCGCGTTCGGCGGCTGGCTGCTCGGCCAGATCATCTATCGCCTGCCCCAGGACACCCGCCTGTCGCGGACCGGCGACGGCTTCATCGCATTGGGTGCCACGCTCGCCATCTATGCGCTGACCGAATTCGCGCACGGATATGGATTTCTGGCCGTGTTCATCGCCGGATTGATCCTGCGGCGTTCGGCAGAGGGCGACGAGTTCAACAGCGAGCTTCACGATTTTGCCGACGAGACCGAGCGCCTGGTGATGATGGTGCTGCTCGTCCTTTTCGGCGGGATGCTCACCGGTGGCGAACTGCTGAGCGATATCGGATGGACCAACATCTTGATCGCTGCCCTGGTGTTGCTCGTGATCCGTCCGGTCATTGGCTATTTCGCGCTGGCCGGCATAGACCGCCATCCGCTGGAAAAGTT
Source organism: Blastomonas sp. CCH1-A6 (assembly GCF_001556365.1). Lineage (NCBI taxonomy): Bacteria > Pseudomonadati > Pseudomonadota > Alphaproteobacteria > Sphingomonadales > Blastomonadaceae > Blastomonas > Blastomonas sp. CCH1-A6. Next base: position 17,036 of record NZ_LSIS01000272.1, read on the forward strand.
CGTCATCGCCTTTTTCGGCATTCGCGGGCTGGGTTCGGTCTATTATCTCGCTTTCGGCCTCAACCATGGCGATTTTCCGATGCAGCACACCCTATGGGAGACCCTGGGGCTGATCGTGCTCGGATCGATCCTGCTGCACGGCCTTACGGTAACGCCGATCATGCGCCATCTGACAAAGCGCATTTACGGCAAGGATGACTGAAACCGCCTATTCGCGCGACATGGCCTGCGGATAGCTGCCCAGAATGCGCACCCATTTGCTGTGATAGCCGAGCACCTCGAGCGCGCGATCCACTGCAGGCTGGCCGGGCATGCCTTCGATATCCGCGTAGAATTCGGCCGCAGCAAAGCTGCCGTCGCGGATATAGCTTTCCAGCTTGGTCATGTTGATGCCATTGGTGGCGAAGCCCGACAGCGCCATGAACAAGGCAGCGGGGATGTTCTTCACCTCGAAGATGAAGGTGGTCATCACCTTGGCCACATCGGGCATCGGATCGTCGCGATGAGCGGCCAGCACGACGAAGCGCGTCATGTTGTGCGCGGCGTCCTCGATGCCTTCGTCGACCACCTTGAGCCCGAACACGTCCCCCGCCAGGCGCGAGGCGACCGCGCACAGTCCCGGTTCGCTCGATTCGGCGACAAACGCCGCCGCGCCTGCAGTATCGGGGTAGTTGACCGGCTCGATCCCGCGCGCGCGCAGATAGTGCCGCGTCTGGCCCAGCGCCTGCGGATGGCTGACTGCCGAATGGTACGGCCCGTCATCCCTGGCCAGCAGGCAGTGGCGTACCGGCAGGAAATATTCGGCGACGATGGTGAGGCCGCTTTCTGGCAACAGGAAATGGATGTCCGCGACGCGCCCGTGCTGCGAGTTCTCGATCGGGATGATCGCGCGCGCGGCGCGGCCGTCCTTCACCGCATCCATCGCGTCCTGGAACGAGAAGCATGGCAGCGGATGCCAGTCGGGAGCAAAGGCCCGCGCAGCGATGTGCGAATAGGCGCCCGGCGCGCCCTGATATGCAATCGATCGCTCCGGTTCGGCAGAGGCGATTCGGGCCATGTCCTCGACCATCTGGCGGGCGATCTCAGGGTAGCTTTGCATGGGCACGGCGCATAGGCAGGCCCAGCCGTAACGACAAGGCGAAATCGCGCGTGTCGGGGCTTGCAGTGCGAACGGACCATGATTAGAGGGGGCGGCTGACCGGCCCTGTTGCGACGCGGCAACGGGGTCTTTCAACAGGGCGAAAAGGCCGGCGATCGACGCCGGTCTTATCGGATGACGACCTTTCAGGGCGCCGTGGCCGCATGGCGTCCCTATAAAAGATGAGGCAACAGGGCATGCAGGACAGCAAAAACACGATTGCAGGTTGGGTTCTTGCGGGGGGCATTTGCGCCCTTGGCCTGTCGATCGTCAGCGGCAAGGTGTTCCATGCCGACAAGCCCGAGCGTCCCGAGAAGCTGGGCTATGTGATCGAAGGCGTCGTCTCTTCCGAGGGCGAAGGCGGTGCGGCTGAAGTTCCGATCGAAACCCTGCTCGCCAGCGCCGATCCGGCCAAGGGCGAGAAGGTCTTCGCCAAGTGCTCTTCGTGCCATTCGATCAACAGCGGCGGTGCCAACGGTATCGGTCCCAATCTTTACGGCGTTCTGGGCAAGCCGCACGCTTCGGTGGCGGGTTTTGCCTATTCGGACGCGCTGAAGAGCAAGTCGGGCCCCTGGACCTTCCAGGAAATGAACAAGTGGCTCACCTCGCCCAAGGCCTATGCCGACGGCACCAAGATGAGCTTTGCGGGCCTTGGCAAGGCTGAAGACCGCGCCAACCTGATGGCGTGGATGAACACCCAGT
>NZ_LSIS01000027.1:0-113330 GCF_001556365.1 Blastomonas sp. CCH1-A6
ATCGAGATCGTCGCCCTGCCCGCCCAGCCCGCGCTCCTGCAGCAGCAGCGCGATCTCCGCCGCCTGCATCGCGGACCCGGCCTGTGCGCCCTTCAGCAGCATCGCCGCCAGATGCGGCGGCAGCGGCAATGCGGCGATCGATCGCCCGAGCGGGGTGATTGCGCCGCCCGTATCAACTGCCCCCAGCGCGACCAGCCGCTTGCGCGCCTCAGCCAGCAGCGGCGCGGGCGGCGGATCGAGCCAGTTCAATCGGGTGGGGTCGCTCTCGCCCCAGGCGGCGCATTGCAGCACCAGCGGGGCCAGGTCGCTGTCGAGAATCTCGGGCGGATCGAACGGCGGCAGGCCGCCGGTCGCGGCCTCTTCCCACAGGCGATAGGCGACGCCCGGTCCCTGGCGTGCGGCGCGGCCCGCGCGCTGCGTGGCGGCGGCCTGGCTCGCGCGCTCGGTCACCAGCCGGGTGGTGGCGGCGAGCGGATCATAGCGCGCGCGCCGGGCAAGGCCGCTATCGACGACGATGCGCACACCATCGATGGTCAGGCTGGTCTCGGCAATGCTGGTCGCCAGGATGACCTTGCGCCGCCCATCGGGATCGCTGCGGATCGCGGCGCGCTGCTCGGCCGGGGTCAGCGTGCCGTGCAGCGGCAGCACGGCGATGCCGCTGCCCAGACTCTCCAGCCGCTCGGCAGCACGCGCAATTTCCGCCACCCCCGGCAGAAAGGCGAGCACATCGCCCTGCGCCTCGTCGCGCAGCGCGGTGCGGATCGCCTGCGCCATGCCATCCTCGATCCGCTGTTCGCCGCGCCGCCCCAGATAGCGCATCTCGAGCGGATGCGAGCGGCCTTCGCTCTCGATCACCGGCGCACCCTGCATCAGCGCGGCGAAACGTGCGCCGTCGAGCGTGGCCGACATGGCGAGCAGCCGCAGATCGGGCCGGAAAGCGCACTGCGCCTCGAGCGCGAGCGCGAGGCCGAAATCGCTGTCGAGGCTGCGTTCGTGCACCTCGTCGAACAGCACCGCCGACACGCCCGCAAGTTCGGGATCGGCCTGGATGCGGTTGACGAAAATCCCCTCGGTCAGCACGAGCACGCGGGTGGCGGCGCTCGTCTTGCTGTCCATGCGGGTCGAATAGCCGATCGTCTGACCCACCGGCTCGCCCGCAAGCTCTGCCATGCGCTCGGCCGCGGCGCGCGCGGCCAGGCGGCGCGGCGAGAGCAGCAGCACCTGGCCGGTGCACCAGGGCTGGGCTAGGAGCGCCGGGGCGACGGTTGTAGTCTTGCCCGCGCCAGGCGGCGCGACGAGCACCGCGTTGGGGCCGCTGCCAAGCGCGCTCAGCAGGTTGGGCAGGACGGAATATATGGGCAGCTCAGCCATGGCGCACCGCCTTATCCCTTTGTCCCCAACCCCTCAACCGACTGGCAAGCCCGGAGGTCAGGCGTAAACTCCAAGCCCGAAACGCTGCCGGAGCGCCCAGCGACCGACCATGAGCACGGATACGACCGCCAGTCCCGCAGCCAGGCCGATCCACACGCCGACGCCATCCCAGCCCAGGCGGAAGGCGAAGAACCACGCGGTGCCCATGCCGACCACCCAATAACCGAACGCGGCAAACAGCATAGGCCAGCGCGTGTCCTGCAGCCCGCGCAGCACCCCTGCCCCGACCGCCTGAACGGCATCGACCAGCTGGAAGATCGCGGCGACCAGCAGGAAGCTCAGCGCCAGCGCAAAAGCGGGTGCGGCGCTCGCGTCTGCCGGATCGATGAACAGGCCGACCAACGCGCCCGGAATCAGCGCCATGATCGCCGACATCAGACACGCCGCGAGCACGCCGAGCCCCAGCGCCGCCCAGCCCGCCCGCGCCGCAGCCTGGGCGTCGCGCGCACCATGGTGCAGGCCGACACGCACCGTGGCGGCCTGCGACAGGCTAAACGGCACCATGAAGGCGAACGAGGCGATCTGGATCGCCACGGCATGCGCGGCGAGCGAATCGCGGCTGATCAGCCCCATGAGGAAGGCAGCGGAGCTGAAGATCGCAACCTCGAAGGCGAAGGTCACCGCGATCGGAAGGCCCAGCTTGAACAGCGCGCGGTAGCGGCCCCAATCGGCGACCCAGAATCGGCCGAAAAGACGGTACCGCCGGAAAGCGCGCACCTGTGTCACGACCAGCGCCATCACCGCAAACAGGGTGCAATTGGCGATCAGATTGGCGATAGCCGCGCCCTCCAGCCCGAGTTCGGGAAAGCCCAGATTGCCGAAGACCAGCGCCCAGCAGGCGACCAGATTCATCGCCACGCCGCACAGCGTCACGAACACGCCCCAGATCGGCCGCTCGAGCGCAGAGACATACATGCGCAGCACGAACTGCAGCAGCCAAGGCAGCAGTCCCCACATCGCAATGCGCATGAACTGCCCGGCATCGCGCGCCAGATCGGGCTGCTGGCCCATCAGCAGGAACAATGCTTCTGCGTGCCATAACAGCGCCCAGATCGGCAGGCAGACCGTCAGCGCGACCCACATGCCCTGGCGCACCGTGCGGCGGATGTCGCGCACCGAATGCTTGCGCCGCCCCCGCTCCGCCGCGATCATCGGCGAAGCGGCGGTCATCAGCCCCATGCCGAAGGTGCCACAGGCGAAGTAGAGATTCACCGCCAGCGCCGCCGCTGCCAGCGCCTGCACGTCATAGCGGCCCAGGATGATCACCTCGGTCGTATGGATCGCCATTTGCGCGAGATTGCCGAGCACCAGCGGCCCCGCGAGCAGCAGCAGCGCGCGGATTTCGGCAGAGAGGCTATCCGGTCGCGGCTTGGCTGATGGCATAGAAGATGGATCGACGGTCAGCACCGCGCTAGCTTTCCCGTCCTGTCGGAATTCAAATTCGGGCCGATTAACGCTGGCTCTGGCGCTGCCAGTAATAGCCGCCAACCAACGCGGCAATGGTAATCACATTACCGACGATGGCGATGGCGAGAAACAGGTCCTGCATCATGGTACGAATTTCTCACATTTTCTGAGCACTTGCAACTGTCGCGCAGCCAGTGCCCGGCCTTCTGCCTCGGTGAGATAGGGCGTCGGCCTCTCGTCTGCCAGAAAAACATAGGCCTGCTGACAGACCATCGCCTGTCTGCTGGCAGCATTCCCCTCGCCCGATCCGAGATAGCCGAAAATCGCCGCTCCGATCACGCCCAGCAAGGTTGTTACCGCGCCGAACAAAGCGATCGGGTTCCAAGAATTTCCGGAATGCGAACTGCGCTCGAGATCGCGTTTCAGCTCGTCAAGTTGCGCGAGCAGCTCCCGGTTTTGCGCCTCGAGTTCTTCCAGCCGTCGTCCCTGCGGGGTTCGGGCCGGAGTGTCGTTCACGACCTAATATCCCCGCGCGATCGCGAATTCGACTGTTTCGATCAGCGCCGCCTTGGCCTTGCTATTCGGGAAGCCGGCGATCGCGTCGATGGCGCGCTGGCCGAAATGGCGGGCGCGGTCGAGCGTCAGGTCAATGGCATTGTGCTGGCGCAGCAACTGGGTCGCGTGTGCCAAATCCTCGTCCGACGTGCGATGGCCGATGATTGCCGCTTCCCAGAACTTGCGCTCTTCCGGAGATCCGTGCGCATAGGCGAGGATGACGGGCAGCGTCACCTTGCCGTCGCGGAAATCGTCGCCCACGCCCTTGCCCATGGTCGCCGCATCCGAAACATAGTCGATCGCATCGTCGACCAGCTGGAAGGCAATGCCGAGGTTGCGGCCATAGGCATCGAGCGCCAGTTCGACCTGCTCGTCGCGCTCAGCCACCACGGCGGCGATGCGGCAGGCGGCGGCAAACAGCGCGGCGGTCTTGGCGCCGATGATCGCCAGATAGCGCTCTTCGCTGGTCTCGATCTGGCGCTGCGCGGTCAGCTGATCGACCTCGCCCTCGGCGATGATCGCCGATGCGCCCGACAGGATCTTGAGCACCTTGAGCGAGCCATCCTCGACCATCAGCTCGAACGAGCGGCTGAACAGAAAATCGCCGACCAGCACGGTGGCGGGGTTGCCGAACACCAGGTTCGCGGTCTTCTTGCCTCGGCGCAGATCGGAGCCGTCGACGACATCGTCGTGCAGCAGCGTTGCGGTGTGAATGAACTCCGCCGCCGCCGCCAGCTTATGATGGCGGGTGCCGGGATAATCGAGCAACCGCGCGCAGGCGAGCGTCAGCATCGGCCGCATCCGCTTGCCGCCGCCGGCGATCAGATGCCCGGCAAGCTCGGGAATCAGGGGAATTTGCGATTGCATCCGGTCCAGGATGACGCTGTTTACCGAATTGAGATCCTGCGCCACCAGCGCCATGATCGGATCGAGGCTGGGAGCGGCGGCGGACACGCCCGCGGGGCGGCCAATCGGATGAACAGTCGCGGTCATGGGTTGCGATGTGGCAATCCGCATGGCTTAAGGCAAGCGCAAAGCGCAACCGCTACCAAGGCATCGCGCGATTCTCGCGAGGGTATCCACATTATGGCGCAAGACCCGGTACTGGCCGCATTCAGGCAGAGCATCGACAATATCGACGCGGCATTGATCTTCATGCTGGCCGAGCGCTTCAAGATCACCAAGGCGGTGGGCGAGTACAAGGCGAAAACCGATCTTCCGCCGGCCGATCCGCGCCGCGAGGAAGAGCAGATCGCGCGGATGAAGCGGCTCGCGGTCGATGCCGATCTGGACCCTGATTTTTCGGAGAAGTTTCTGCGTTTCGTGATCGACGAGGTCATCCGCCACCACGAAAAGCTGCGCGATCAGGCCTGACGATTCAGCGAATCGCCTCGCGCTCCTTGGGCGTCATCAGCACGCAGCCCCAGCCTTCGCGATATTCCGCGCTTTCTGCGGCCATCAGCGGCACCGTGGCATCGATCCGCTTGGCGTCCGCTGCTTCGCTGAGGCTCACAACCTCCATGCCCGGCTCCAGATCCTTCTTGCAATCGCCCAGCTCGCGCCCGCCGATATAGCGGCACGAACAGACGACGCGCGCCGAATAGGCCGCGCCCGTCTGGCTATAGGCCCTGAGGGCGGGCCAGTACCAGGCCAGTGCCGCGAGCGCGATCGCCAGCAGCGCCAGCGCCACCCATTTCAGCCTGCCATGCCGGCCCGGCATCGCGCCCATTTTCCCAGTTGCCATCGGTCCCCGCCTGATTGATGGAGGCGGGCATGAAGCACCGCATCCTTCTCGCCCTTGCCGCAACCGGCCTTCTCGGCGCAACCGCTTTCGGACTTTATGGCATCGAAGGCCGGGCTGCGGACAGCGGCGAGACGATGATCGTCGATGTGCCCGGCGTACCCACTGCCGCGCTCAATGCAGAGATCGACAAGCTGTTCAACGAGGACGAGTTTGCCGAAACCCGCGCGCTGGTCATCATGCGCGGCGGCGAAATCGTCGCGGAACGCTATGCGCCGGGCTATGATCGCGGAACCCGGTTCATCAGCTGGTCTATGGCCAAGAGCGTCACCGCGGTGCTGGTCGGGTTGATGGTCGCGGACGGGCGGCTCGCACTCGACGCCCCTGCCCCGGTGCCCGACTGGCAGCGCCCCGGCGACCCGCGCGGCGCGATCACGCTCAGGCACCTGCTGCACATGTCCTCGGGTCTTCAGCACACCGAAGCGGGCGACCCGCCCTACCAGTCGGACGAGGTGCGGATGCTGTTCCTCGACGGGCGCGACAATATGGTGCGCTATGCCGAGGGCCAGCCGCTCGAGGCTGAGCCGGGATCGAAGTTCGAATATTCGACGAACACCAGCGTCATCCTGTCCGACATCATCACCCGCCAGCTGACCGACAGCAAGGACCCGGATGTGCGCCGCCGCGCGATGCTTGAATATATGCGCGGGCGGCTGATCGAACCGCTGGGCATGGCCTCGATGGTGCCCGAATTCGACGCCTCCGGCACGTTGATCGGCGGATCGATCATCCAGGCCAATGCCCGCGACTGGGCGAAATTCGGCGAGTTCCTGCGCAACAAGGGCTCGATTGCCGGCAACCAGTTCCTCACGCGCGGCTGGGTCGATTTCATGCTCACCAGCTCACCCAACGACCCGGCCTATGGCGGGCATATCTGGCTCAACAAGCCGCGTGCGGCTGGCCTTAAAAAGGTCCTCTATCCCGATCTGCTGCCAGGCGATGTCTTTGCCGCGCAGGGACATCTGGGCCAGTTCGTCATCGTCAGCCCCAGCCAGAAGCTCACGCTCGTCCGGCTGGGCAAGACGCAGGATGATGTTCTCGACCCGGTGAAGGAGCAGCTCGGACGAATCCTGGCGCTCTTTCCCAGGGACTAGGCCAGGGCCGAAGCTTCTGGCAGGCTGATCCGCGCTGATTCTCCGGGGGATTGCCGATGCGCCTGTTCCGATTTGCCGCTGCCTTGCCGCTGATGCTTGCCATGCCTGTTCTGGCGCAGGACGGATCGGGCTATGCCGGCGCGCAGACATCCGCTGCCGCGCCCTTCATTCCAGCGGATTTCCAGGTTCCGACGCTGGTCGAAGGGCCCGGCTTCAATCTCGTCCCGCTGGGCCCCGATCTCGTGAAAATCGATTTCGACGCGTACATGTCGTCGATCGAGCATCTGCAGAAAACCTTCACCCGATCGACCGCCTGGCCGCACCCCGGGATCACCGATGCCGATGCGATGAAGGACATGGTGACCGAACAGGGCCGGTTCCAGCGCCGTGAATCCTTCGCCTATGCGGTGCTCACGCCCGACGGCAAGCGCGAGCGCGGCTGTGTCTATGTCTATCCCAGCCCGGTGCCCGGTTATGACGCGATGGTCACGCTCTGGGTGACCAAGGCCGAACATGACGCCGGGTTCGATGCGAAACTCTATGCCTGGGTACAGCATTGGATCGCTAGGGACTGGCCGCTGCGCAGCGTCGCCTATCCCGGCCGCGCGATCGACTGGGGCAGCTGGGACGCGCTGGAGGCCGCGAGCGCGGCGAAAGAGGGATAGCGGTCTTCCCCCCTCCCGCAAGCGGGAGGGGAGATGGGAAAGTTACCGCAGCCGGAAGGTCCCCGTCACGACGGTGAAGCACTGGCCCGCCAGCACCGCGCGGTCGCTCTCGAGCGTGCAGTGGAGCAGTCCGCCGCGCTGGCTCGCCTGGAATGCGGTAAAGCTGCTGCGCCCCAGCCGCGCCGCCCAGAACGGGGTCAGCACCGCATGCGCCGAGCCGGTCACGCTGTCCTCGTCGATACCGGCTCCGGGCACGAACACCCGGCTCAGCACATCGGTATCCTTGCCCGGCGCGGTGCAGATGAATTGGTGGTTGCCGATTTCGCCGAGCGCCTTGAAGTCCGGCTGCAGCGCCAGAACGTCATCTGGGCTATCGAACAGCAGGACGTTATAGCGACCCTGATGGATATGGCATTCGTTGGGCAGGCCGCCGAGCAGGCTGGTCCAGTCGGGCAGCGCTGCCGATTCTGGCGGCAGCGCGGGCAGCGAGAGCGACAGCATGTCGCCCTGGCGGCTGACGCTCAGCACCCCGGCCTTGCGCGTCAGGAAACGCGCGGTGTCACCGGCAAAGCCCTGTTCGAACACGTAATGGCCCGAGGCGAGCGTGGCATGGCCGCACATTGCCACTTCGACCGCGGGCGTGAACCAGCGCAGCTCGTAATCCGCCTCGTCGCTGTCGATCGGCACGATGAAGGCGGTCTCGGCGAAATTGTTCTCCTCGCCGATCGCCTGCAGCACCGCATCGTCGGGCCAGGCGGCGAGCGGCATGACCGCCGCCTGGTTGCCGGTGAAAGGACGGTCGGCAAAGGCGTCGATATGGCAATAGGGCACGGTGTCGGGCAGGTCGGTCATGGCGAACATCCTTATGGGTAAAGCAGGCCTTCGTCCCAGCCGCTCTCAGTTCGGGTGAAGACGCGGCGGTGGTGCAGCCGGTGGTCGCGATCTTCCCAGAACTCGATCCGCTGCGGCGTCACGCGGAACCCTGACCAATGCGGCGGGCGAGGCACGGGCTTGTCGGCGAACAGCTTCTCCACTTCGGCAAAGCGCTGCTCGAAGATCCGCCGCTCAGGCAACGGGCGCGACTGGTCCGATGCCCAGGCCCCCAGCTGCGAATCGCGCGAGCGGGTGGCGAAATAGGCATCGGCGGTGGCATCGTCGACCGGCGTCACTGGCCCCTCGATACGGATCTGGCGGCGCAGCGACTTCCAGTGGAACAGCAAGGCGGCATGCGGATTGGCGAGCAGTTCGCCGCCCTTGCGGCCCGCGTAATTGGTGTAGAATATGAACCCGTCCGGTCCATGGCCTTTCAGCAGCACCATGCGGACCGACGGACGGCCCTCCGCATCGGCGGTGGCGAGCGCCATCGCATTGCTGTCGTTGATCTCGGTCTCGCGCGCCTTGATGTACCAGTCGTCAAACAGCGCAAAGGGGTCGTCGGCCATGTCCATCCTGTCTTGTCGGTCACGGGCTCGCTTGACTGCCTTAGCCATATAAGACACTGGTGAGTCCGTCGGCGCGGTTTATGGCGCATGGGCCGCGCATTGAACAGGATTTTGCTGAAGGGAGCGCGGGCCAATGTGGGAGCAGATTTTCGGGATCGCCAATCTCGTCGCCATGATCGCCTGGGCGGTGCTGATCCTCGCTCCGCGCCGCGATATCGTCATGCAGTCGCTGTTCTTCGGGCCGATTCTGCTGCTCGCGCTGGGCTATGTGACCGGCCTCACCCTCGTGCTCACCGGCATCGTGCCGACCGATGGCGGTGCGGATTTCTCGACGATCCAGGGTGTGCGCAACATCTTTGCCAGCGATGCCGGGGTAACCATCGGCTGGGCGCATTATCTGACCTTCGACCTGTTCGTCGGCCTTTGGATCGCGCGGAACGCCGATGCGCATGGGCTCGGCACGCTGAAAGGGCGGCTGATCCAGGCGCCGATCCTGTTCTTCACCTTTGCCGCAGGTCCGTTCGGCCTCGCGCTTTACATCGTGCTTCGGATGATTTTATGGCGCGGCCCCTCCGACCGCCGCATCCCGGCTTGAAAAATGCCCTGCCCCTACCCCAGATATTGTTGTAAATCGGCAACAATGGATAACCTGACCAACAATGGCGACCACATTCATGGCTGATCCCTATGCAATTCTAGGCGTGTCCAAAGGCGCGAGCGAGAAGGACATCAAGAGCGCGTACCGCAAGCTCGCCAAGGAGCTGCACCCGGATTACAACAAGGACAATCCGGCCGCAGCCGCGCGCTTTTCCGAAGTCACGCGCGCCTATGACCTGCTCTCCGACAAGGACAAGCGCGCGCGTTTCGACCGCGGCGAGATCGATATCGACGGCAACCCCGCCGCGCCCTTCGGTTTCGGCGGCGGCGGCTTTCGCCAGCAGAGCCGGTCGAGCGACAATGCGGGCTTTTCCGGCTTCGGCAATGACGGCATCGACTTTGCCGATATCTTCGACGGCCTGTTCGGCGGCTTTGGCGGCGGAGCTCGGGGTAGCAGTTCAGGCCCCTATAGCGGCGCGCGCCAGAATGCGCCCAAGGGTGCCAATGTCGCCTACAAGATGGCGGTCGACTTTACCGATGCCGCAACCTTGAAGCCGCAGCGGATCACGCTAGCCGATGGCAAGACGATCGACCTCAAGCTTCCCAATGGCGTCGAGACCGGCACCAACATGCGCCTCTCGGGCAAGGGGCAGCCCGGCCCCGGGGGCCCCGGCGATGGCATCGTGACGATCGAGGTGCGCCCGCACCGCTTCTTCCGCCGCGATGGCGACAATGTCCGTCTCGATCTGCCGATCACGCTCAAGGAAGCAGTAGCTGGCGGCGAGGTACGCGTGCCCACGGTCGATGGCGCGGTAATGATGAAGATCAAGCCGGGCAGCCAATCGGGCCAGCAGATGCGCCTCAAGGGCAAGGGCTTTCACGGCAAGAACGGCGTGCGTGGCGACCAGATCATCGAGCTGCAGATCCGGCTGCCCGAAGGCGGCGATGCTGCGCTCACCCAGTTCGTCGAAGGCTGGAGCGTGAATTACGATCCGCGGGCCGGGCTGACCGGCTGAGCGCGGCGCGACGGCATGGCTCTGACTGACCTGTTGCAGCCCGACAAGCGCCAGCAATTTCTGGTGACATCGCGAGCCATCATCGCCGAGGTCGCCGGCAATGTCATGACGCATGGCGGGGTTGTCGCGGGCAATTTCGCCTATCTTGCGCTGCTCAGCATCTTTCCTTTCTTCATCGTCGCGGCCGCCTTGGGCGGCGTGTTCGGCCGCAGCGAATATGGCGCGGAAGCGGTGCAGGGCTTTCTCGCTGCGGTGCCGCCCAGCGTCGCCTCGGTGCTCGCCGCGCCGATGGAAGCCGCCATGTACGCCCGGACCGGCGCGCTGCTCTGGCTCGCCGTATTGGTCGGTCTGTGGACCACCGCGAGCCTGATCGAGTCGATCCGCGCCGTCATCCGCCGCGCCTATGGGACGGAGAGCAACAAGCCGTTCTGGAAATTGCGATTGGGATCGATGGCGCTGATCATCCTTGCGGTGATCGCGACCATGCTGGCGCTGAGCGTCCAGGTGGTGCTCGCGGGCGCCGCAGAAGTGATCGCCAGCAGTCTGTATTTCCCTGGAGAACCGCTCGCGCTGGTGGTGCTCAGCCAGTTGTTCACCTTCGCGGTGCTGCTGCTGATGCTCTACCTGGTCTATGGCATGCTCACCCCGCTGCGCTATCGCGAGGCAGGCCATCCGATCTGGCCCGGCCCGATGTTTATTGCGGTCTGGTGGATGCTGTGCCTCGCGCTCCTGCCCCGGTTCCTCGGCACATTTGCCGATTATGACCTGACCTATGGCAGCCTGGCCGGGGTGATGGTCAGCCTCATTTTCTTCTTTCTCATCGGCCTTGCTATGGTAATCGGGGCCGAATTGAACGCCGCCATCGCGCGGGCGCGCGGCGGCCTGCCGCAGAAAACGGACAAGAACTGAAGGATCACGACATGGACGGACTGATGAAGGGCAAACGCGGCCTCATCATGGGGCTTGCCAACAACAAGTCGCTCGCCTGGGGCATTGCCCAGAAGCTGGCCGAGCATGGCGCCGAGCTGGCGTTCAGCTATCAGGGCGAGGCCTTGGGCAAGCGCGTCATTCCGCTGGCGGCAGAGCTGGGCAGCGATTTCACCTTCGACTGCGACGTGTCGGACATGGATGCGCTTGATCGGGCTTTCGAGACCTTGGCGGCGCGCTGGCCGACGATCGATTTCGTCGTCCACGCGATCGGCTTTTCGGACAAGAACGAGCTGCGCGGCCTTTATGTCGACACCAGCCTCGACAACTTCCTGATGACCATGAACATCTCCGCCTATTCGCTTGTCGCCGTTGCGAAAAGGGCGCGCGCGATGATGCCCAATGGTGGGTCGATCGTGACGCTCAGCTATTACGGCGCGGAGAAGGTGATCCCGCATTACAACGTGATGGGCGTCGCCAAGGCGGCGCTGGAGACCAGCGTCAAATATCTCGCCAACGACCTCGGCCGCGAGAATATCCGAGTCAACGCGATCAGCGCCGGCCCGATCAAGACGCTGGCGGCCAGCGGCATCGGCGACTTCCGCTATATCCTCAAATGGAACGAATATAACGCGCCGCTGCGCCGCAACGTCACCATCGACGATGTCGGCGGCGCGGGGCTGTATCTGTGCTCGGACCTGTCCTCGGGCGTGACCGGCGAGACGCATCATGTCGATTCGGGTTACCATGTCGTCGGCATGAAGCAGGAAGACGCACCGGACATCGCGCTGGACTAGATTACCTAACTTGGCTCTCCGTCTGGACAGCGCACGCGCAATGCCGCAAAGCGCGCGCAAATCCTTTCTGCCTGACGGGACAGCCGCATGAGCTTCAACACCTTTGGCCGCGTATTCCGCTTCACCACCTGGGGCGAAAGCCATGGTCCTGCCCTTGGCGCGGTGGTCGACGGGTGCCCTCCGGGGCTGAGCCTGAGCGAAAGCTGCATCCAGCCGTTTCTCGACGCGCGCCGCCCCGGCACCTCGCGCTTTACCACGCAGCGGCAGGAGCCCGATGCGGTGCGCATCCTTTCGGGTGTGTTCGAAGGGCGCACCACCGGCACGCCGATTTCGCTAATGATCGAGAATGTCGACCAGCGCTCCAAGGACTATGGCGAGGTCGCCAAGGCCTATCGCCCGGGCCATGCCGATTATGCCTATGACGCCAAATACGGCTTTCGCGACTATCGCGGCGGTGGCCGGTCGAGCGCGCGCGAAACCGCGGCGCGGGTCGCGGCAGGCGCCGTTGCACGGCTGGTCATCCCCGAGGTGGTACTGACCGCCTATGTCTGCGAACTGGGCGGCGATGCGATCGATCCAGCCCGCTTCGACGCAGCGGAAATCGCGCGCAACCCGTTCTTCTGCCCCGACGCGCAAGCCGTGAAGCGCTGGGAGTCGAAGGTCGATGCCGCGCGCAAGTCGGGCAGCTCCCTTGGTGCTGTCGTCGAATGCGTAGCCACCGGCGTCCCCGCCGGCTGGGGCGCGCCGCTTTACGCCAAGCTCGACAGCGAACTCGCCGCTGCCTGCATGTCGATCAACGCGGTCAAGGGCGTCGAGATCGGCGACGGCTTCGCCGCCGCACGGCTCAGCGGCGAGACCAATGCCGACCCCATGCGCCCCGGTGCGGATGGCAGTCCCGAATTCCTCGCCAACCATGCCGGCGGCATCGCGGGCGGCATTTCGACCGGCCAGCCGGTGGTGGTGCGCGTCGCGTTCAAGCCGACCAGCTCGATCCTCACCCCGGTCGAGACGATCACCCGTGAGGGTAAGGCGAGCGAGATTGTCACCAAGGGCCGGCACGACCCGTGCGTCGGCATCCGCGGCACCCCGGTGGTCGAGGCGATGATGGCACTCGTCCTGGCCGACCAGAAGCTGCTCCATCGCGCGCAATGCGGTTGAACGCGCTTTTCCCTTACCGCTGAACCACCTGTGCCGTAGCGGCAGTTGACGTTCACGTCACATTTTGTCGCAGGGTGATTGCCTCGCGGCAGCAAATGGCTAGCATGGCTTTCATAAGCGACCGCTGACCCGCGAGGGCAAGAATGCGGCGCGACAGGAGAGTGCATGACCGTCACCCGCAACCCGGCAGCCGATGCCGGTGTGCCGCCGACCATGGCCGCAGACACGCCACCTGCCCCTTCGTCGCTCCAGGGCGCATCCAGCCCGCGCGTGATGCTGTGGACGCTGATGATCATCTATATCTTCAACTTTCTCGACCGGCAGATCGTCTCGATCCTGGCGGAACCGATCAAGCGCGATTTCCAGCTCTCCGATACCCAATTGGGCCTGATGACGGGCCTCGCCTTCGCGCTGTTCTACACGCTGCTGGGCATTCCGATCGCGCGCTATGCCGACCGGAGCACCACCAACCGTGTCTCGCTGATCGCCTGGTCGGTGGCGATCTGGTCGGCAATGACCATGGCCTGCGGCGCGGCGCGGACGTTTCCGCAGCTGCTGCTCGCCCGCGTCGGTGTCGGCGTGGGCGAAGCGGGCTGCACCCCGGCGGCGCATTCGCTGATCACCGACAGCGTTCCTGCCGACAAGCGCTCGTCGGCCATCGCCTTTTATGGCCTGGGCATTCCGATCGGATCGCTGCTCGGCATGGTCATCGGCGGCGGCCTCGCCGATGCCTATGGCTGGCGCACCGCTTTCTATGTGGTCGGCATGCCCGGCGTGCTGCTCGCGCTGCTGGTGCCGTTTCTGATGAAGGAGCCGCGCCGCGCCGGTATGCTCAAGGGGGCGGCAATGCCCGCCGCCAAGGTTCAGGTGCCGGTCCGCGAGGCGCTGAAGGAACTGGTGACATCGCGCTGCTTCGTCTTCCTGTGCATCGCCGGCGGGCTGATCGCCTTCCTGTCTTATGGCAAGGGCGTGTGGGTGGCAGTGCTGTTCATACGCAATTTCGGGCTCAGCCCGGGCGAGACGGGGCTGTATCTCGGCGTGACGCTGGGGATATCGAGCATGATCGGCACTTGGGGCGGAGGCAAGCTGGCCGATCATTTCGGCAAGCGTGACCGCAAGCATCTGCTCACCGGTCCGGCGCTCGCCATCGCGCTCGCAGCCCCCATCCTGTTTCTCGCCTATTCGGCGACCGACTGGAAGGTCGCGCTGGCGCTGCTGGTGCTGCCGACCGCGATGAACATCATGTATTATGGGCCCGTCTATGCCTGTGTTCAGGGTCTGGTGCGGCCCGAAGTGCGCGCGGTCGCGGCGTCGGTGATGCTGTTTTCGCAGAACCTGATCGGCCTGGGATTGGGCCCGCTATTCTTCGGAATGATGTCCGATGCCTTCCAGCCTTATGCCGGCGAAGACAGCGTGCGCTGGGTGCTCTACGGCGCGGCCTGGCTGGGCCTTATCCCCGCCTTCCTGTTCTGGCGCGCGAGTTTGCGGCTGACAGCGGAACTCAAGAGCGGCTAGAGCATAGTCCCACTTCAAGCGACACGGGGGCAGACAGCCTTGGACGACATCAGGCTGTTTATCGAGACCTGGCAGGCGCCGATCGGCCTGGCCATTCTGGGCCTAATGTTCGTCGGGTTCATCCTGGAACGCTTTCCGGCGGCGGTGGTCGCGATCCTGGGGGCCTGCGCCTTCCTGTTCCTCGGCATCATCAATTCCAAGCAGCTGTTTTCGGTCTTCTCGAACAGCGCGCCGATCACCATCGGGGCGATGTTCATCCTGTCGGGCGCGCTGCTGCGAACCGGCACCATCGATGCGATCGCCGGCGCGATCATCAATCGCGCCGCGCGGCACCCGCGACTGGCGGTCGCCGAGATGTTCCTGGGCGTCTATGTGGCCTCGGCCTTCATGAACAACACGCCGGTGGTTGTGGTGATGATCCCGATCATCCTGCGCCTGGCCCAGGCGACCGGCTATTCGGCGAAGAAGCTGCTGATCCCGCTCAGCTTCATCTGTATCCTCGGCGGCACCACCACACTGATCGGCACTTCGACCAACCTGATCGTCGATTCGGTCGCCAGGGCCAACGGCCAGCCCGCTTTCGGGATTTTCGAGATCACGCCTTATGGCCTGATCGCGGGCGTTGCCGGCATGATCATGCTGGCCGCATTCAGCAGCTGGCTGCTGCCCAAGGACGAGGCCGCGCCAGCGGGCAGTACCGGCAGCGACGAGGTGTTCGTTACCGAGCTCACGATCCGCAACGCCTCGACGCTGCGCGGCAAGACCCTGGGCGAGACGCCGATCGCCAAGCGCGCCAAGATCCAGGTCACCGCGATCAAGCGCGACGGGCGCTATATCCGCCACAATCTGGCGAGCGAGATCCTGCAGCCTGACGACGTGGTCGTGATCCGCACCGACCTTCCCGAGCTGATGTCGCTGCGCAAGAGCCAGGACTTCAAGGTCGGCATCGTTCGCAAGGGCGATGTCGGTCCGATGGGCGAGGTGGTGGTCGAGGCGATGGTCGCACCCAGCCATCCGAGTATCGGCAACCGACTGTATGACATCCCCTTCCTGTCGCTGCTCAATGTGCGCATTCTGGGCCTTAGCCGCTATCGCAACCTGCCGCGGTCGGACCTGCCCAATGCCAAGATCCATGCCGCCGACAAGCTGGTGGTCACCGGATCGAAGGCGGACATCGCGCGGATGTACGAAAACCCCAACCTGTTCGGCATCACCAATACCAGCGCACGCGCTTTTCGCCGCGACAAGGCCCCGCTCGCCATCGGCGCGCTGGCAGCAGTGGTGATCCTGTCGGCGCTCAACGTGCTGGCGATCGAGGTCGCCGCGATCCTCGCGGTCGGCTTCATCCTGATCGCGCGCTGCATCGATGCCGAAGAGGCGTGGAGCTCGATCGACGGAAATGTGCTGGTGCTGATCTTCGGCATGCTCGCCGTCGGGCTGGCGCTGGAAGAGGCAGGCAGCGTCAAGATGGTGGTGAACGCGCTCGCGCCCTTCCTCGTCGAGGCGCCGGTCTGGGCCGTGGTGTTTGCGGTCTATGTGGTTTCGGTGTTGCTGACCGAGATCATCACCAACAATGCGGTGGCGATCCTGGTGACGCCGATCGTGATCAAGCTGGGCACCGATCTCGGCATCGACCCGCGCCCGCTGGTCATCGCTGTCATGTTCGCCGCGTCCGCCAGCTTTGCAACGCCCATCGGCTATCAGACCAACACCCTGGTCTATGCGGCAGGCAATTACCGCTTCACCGACTTCTTCAAGGCGGGCATTCCGCTGACGATCGGCGTTGGCCTGGCCACCTGTTTCGCGATTATAGCGCTCAGCTGAGCTGCGCTTATCTGCGCTTCGGCTGCTTGATCAGCTTGACGGGCGTGAACTGGCCGAGGCCGCAACTGGCTCCGCGCTGGAGGCCGCCGCCGACATTCTGCAACACGGTGATGATATCGACATTGCACAGCTGGGTTAGCGAGGTCGAATAGGTAAAGGACCGGTCGAAGCCCAGATTTCCGCACTGCTGCGGCAGTTCGTTGCGATAGACCTTGCCGCCCGCCATCATGAAATCGATCGTCTGGTTGTCGCGCACCTGGCTGCCGCGGATCTGCGCAATATTGATGCAACTCACCGGCTCGCCGACCACCTCGGCCGGCGGTACGCGCGATGGCTTGGCGGGCGCATCATCGGCAAGGGCGAGCGACTGGAACGCGAACAGCGCAGCGCCGGTGGCAATGAGACCGGCGGCGATCAGGCTGCGGGGAGCGGGCATGGCGAATCCTTTCCGTGGCGCCACGGAACATGCACCGGTTACCCTTGCATCGCGATGAACGGCGCAGCGATCAGCCCGCAATCATCTCCGCCAGCACTGCCAGGCAGTCATGCGCCAGCAGCTTGGAGCGTTCGGGGCTCCAGGCCTGGTCGGGGCATGGCAGATCGTCATTGTCCTTGAACGGCATTTCCAGCGTCATCGACACGCAGCCATGCGAAGGACCGAACCGCTCGGCCAGCTGGTTGGTCGACATGGAAAGGTTCGCCCTGCCCGCCCCCGCCTTGGGATAGCCCTTGGCAGTCTGGAAATCGGGCGTGCGCGCGGCCAGCAGATCACGATAACGATTATATCGCGCGCCCTGCTCGTCGCTCCAGGACGGGATACCCTCGAACCCGGCAATGAACACGTGCGGGATTGCCTCGTCGCCATGCACGTCCATCGCCCAGTGCACGCCGCTTGCGTCCATTGCGTTGCGCACGCACAGCACTTCGGGGCTCCGCTCGGCGCTCGGCGCGTGCCATTCGCGGTTGAGGTTCACGCCGACGGCATTGGTGCGCAGATGCCCGCGCAGCGACCCGTCGGGGTTCATGTTCGGTACGATATGCAGCGTGCATTTCTGGCGCAGCAGCCGCGCATGCGGATCGGCAGGATCGGTCAGCTTTTCCAGCGCACCTTCCATCCACCATTCGGCCATGGATTCGCCAGGATGCTGGCGCGCATAGAGCCAGACCTGCACCGGCCCCTCGCCCATGTCGAGGCAATCGATCGGCTGGCCATCGAGGCTGAGGCCAAGCTCGCGATGCTGCACGCCGGGGCGGCTCGCCATTTCGGCGACCAGATCGTGGTGCCGTTCCATCGAATAGGGCGCGAAATAGGCGAACCAGGCAACGCCCGTTCCCATCTGGTGGCGGATCGTGAGCGCGCCGACGGCCGCGTCATAGCTGGTCTCCGCCCGGCCCCAATAGTCGCGGTCCTCGCTGACACAGGCGCGATAGCCGGGCCAGCCATCAGGATAGGCGGATTCGCGAAGCCCGGTGATCACCAGTTCCAGATCGGTCCCCGGCTGCGCCGCGACGCGGAAGTGAAACCATTGAAAGAAGTCCGAGTCCTTGTCCTTGCGGATAGCAAGTTCGGCGCGCCAGCCGCCATCGGGCAGCTGCGTCAGACCATGGTTGACGATGTTTCCGGAATCGAAAGCGGCGGTGATGCTGGGGATGAGTGCCTGAGTCATGGCACGCTGATAGTCGCTCCGGACTCACCGGGAAAGCCGGTAAACAACCCCTGGGCCAGTTTCGACGCATTGAGCTGCGTCTCGGCCATCGGCGAGCCTTCGCGCGCTTCGACGCTGGCGCGGCCTTCCCACAGGATCGTGCCGTCGCCCGCGCGGATATTGACGAACATCTCGGTCACCACCTCGCCTTTCGGGCGCCCGCCCAGGTTGATGCCTATGCCGACTCCGACCCCCGAGCCGAAGCCGCCGGTGCCGCCGCCCACGCCCACCGTGACCGGACCGCGGTCATCGCCGACGGGCGAGAGCACGGCACGCTCGACCCGCACGGTTGCGGTCTGGATGTCGGCATCATCGCGCGCGCCAACCGGCAACACCTGATAGCCGATCTGCTCGAGTTCGCGCTCCACGGCGGCGGCATAGCTGCGATATTCGAGCGCATTGCTGTCCACCCCCTCGCCAGCGACCACACGAATCGGGCCGCGTCCAAGTTCGCTGGCGCGATCGGGCGAAACGAAGCGGACGGCCTCTACCGGCCCGGCTGGCGAAACGCAGCCGCCCAACCCTGCGGCCATGGCGAATGCAACGCACAGCACCGCCATGTTAGATCTGCGAAGAAAAGCCATGATATTTGCGCCCTTTCCCGGTCCCGGCCTTGCGAGCCTGCCCGAGGCATGCCTAACCCGTTTCGCCATGAATGGCCAATGAAGCGGCCAAAAAATTGCCATGGGCCGCCGCGCCGATGCTTGACTTTGTGCGCCCCTCCACGTATCCGCGCCGCTTTCCGGCATGGATGTTCCGGCCCGGCTATTGCGCAGCTGCGCTTGGCCACGGACGCCATGACCCCAATCCGATTTCAATCAAGGGCCCACGTCATGAAGATTCGCAATTCGCTGAAGTCGCTCAAGGATCGTCATCGCGACAACCGCGTGATCCGTCGTCGCGGCCGCACCTATGTGATCAACAAGACCAACCGTCGCTTCAAGGCCCGCCAGGGCTGATCGGCCCGACGCGCCGTCATCTGGCGCGCCGGACAAGGTTTGGAATGGAGTAAGGGCTCCGGCATGGTCCGGGGCCTTTTGCTTGCGTGCCTGAGGGGGCGATATGCAGCCGGTTGATGCCATTATCTTCGATGTCGGCAATGTCCTCTATCAATGGGATATCCGCACCCTTTACGCAAAGCTGATCGACGATCCGGCAGAGCTCGACCATTTTCTTGCCAATGTCCTGACCATCGATTGGCATTCGCAGCACGATGCGGGCCGATTGCTCGACGAGATGGTCGCCGAACTGGTTGCCGAGCACCCCGACCATGCCGAGCTGATCGGCCATTATGTCCCGCGCTGGCTGGAAACGATCCCGGGACCGGTGCCGGGCATGCTGGACCTTGCAGAAAAGCTCGCGCTGCTGGGCTATCCGATTTACGGCATCACCAACTTCGGCGTCGAGTTCTGGGACATGTTCCGCCCCACCGCGCCGGTATTCGACCTGTTTCGCGACATTGTCGTGTCGGGGGCGGAGAAGCTGGTAAAGCCCGATCCCGCGATCTACCGCCTCGCCATCGACCGCTTTGACATCGATCCATCGCGCGCGCTGTTCATCGACGACCGCGCGGACAATATCGAAAGCGCCGTTTCGTGCGGCCTGCAGGGCCATGTCTTCCGCGACCATGCCACGCTCGAGGCAGAACTGATTGCGCGCGGCGTGCTGGAGAATGTGACTACTTAAGGGTCACGGATTATGGTATTTGCGGTCTATGGAATTGTCGATCCGCGAAGCCAAGGCCCGATTTTCCGAAGCCATTGCCGCCGCCATGCGAGGCGAGCGGGTCGTCATTACGCGCCATGGCCGCGCGGTGGTCGAGCTGACATCTGCAATGGCCAAGCGGCCACTGAACTTTGCTGCGGCTGACGCTTATCTGGCCGAAATAGGCTGGGACTCCAGCGCGATCAGACTTCCCGAGAATTTCGACGATCCTGCGTTCAGTCGCGACGTCCTGGGCCTTGAAGATTGAGGCTGCTGCTCGACACGCATATCGCCTATTGGCTTGCAGTCGAGCGCCCTGCCCTGACCGGCCACGAACTTACAGCGCTGACGGCGATCGAAAACGAGGTCCTTGTTTCCGCAGTGGCCATCTGGGAACTGCGGCTGAAGTGGAACAGCTTTCATGTATCCGGCGCGCGCAAGGGGCCAGGCGATCCGACGCCAGTGCTTGGCGCGCTGAATCGGATGGGTCTCGAAGTCATGTCGCTCGACGCCCAGACCGCAGCCACGCCGCTGCTCGTGCCGATCACGCACAAGGACCCGTTCGACGAGCTGCTGCTGGTCCAGGCGCAGCAGAGCGGCGCGCGGCTGCTGACGCGCGACCGCACCCTGCTCGGCCATCCGCTGGCCTATCAGCCGCAATAGACGCTCAGCCCTTGTAGCCCTTGAGCTCCTCGCCGGTCAGCGTGACGATGTGCAGCACATTGGTCGATCCCGGTGTTCCGAACGGCACCCCCGCCAGCGCAATGATCCGGCCACCCGCTTCACCAAAATGATGGCGCAGCGCCATGCGCTTGCCTTTGCCAATCATCTCCTCGAAACTCCCGATATCGCGCGTCACCACCGGATAGGCACCCCAGAGCAGGCCCACGCGCCGCGCGGTCTCGCGCGAGGGAGTCAGCACCATCACCGGCACCGAGGGACGCTCACGCGCCACGCGCCGTGCGGTGGAGCCGGACAGGGTGAAGCACACGATCGCGCTCACCCGCACCGTGTTGGCAATCTCGCTGCACGCGGCCGAGAGCGCATCCGCCGTGGTCGCATCGGGCAAGGTCTCGATGAAGTGCACGCGCGCGGCATAACCGGGGTCGCTTTCGACCTGGGTCGCGATGCGGTCCATCATGCCCACGGCGAGTTCGGGCCATTCGCCCGCTGCGGTTTCCGCCGAGAGCATCACCGCATCGGCACCGTCATAGACCGCATTGGCGACGTCCGACACCTCGGCGCGGGTCGGCGACGGGCTGGTGATCATCGATTCGAGCATCTGCGTGGCGACGACCACCGGCTTGCCCGATCGGCGCGCAGTCTCGACAATCCGCTTCTGCATCACCGGCACCTCTTCGGGCGCCATTTCGACGCCGAGGTCGCCGCGCGCGACCATCACTGCGTCAGAAAGTTCAATGATCGCGTCGAGCGAGGCCAGCGCGGCAGGCTTCTCGATCTTCGCGATCAGCGCCGCGCGTCCGCCGATCAGGCTGCGCGCCTCGGCGACGTCATCGGGCCGCTGCACGAAGCTGAGCGCGATCCAATCCGCGCCCATGTCGAGCGCGAAGGCCAAGTCACGCCGGTCCTTCTCGGTCAGTGCGGCCATCGGCACCAGGCTGTCAGGGACGTTCAGACCCTTGCGATCGGAGATGAAGCCTCCGACCTCGACCGAGCAGAGAATCTCGCTTTCGCCGGGGCGCAGCACGCGCAGCACCATCTTGCCATCGTCGATCAGCAGTCGCTGGCCCTTGTCGAGCGCGGCGAAAATCTCCTTGTGCGGCAGATAGGCGCGCTGGTCATTGCCGGGTTCCGGATTCGAATCGAGCGTGAAATGCTGGCCGTGCTTGAGAAAGGCCTTTCCACCCTCGAACGTGCCGACGCGTAGCTTGGGGCCCTGCAGATCGCACAGGATCGTGACCGGACGCTGCAGCTTCGTCTCGATCTGGCGGATCGCATTGATCGTCGCGGCATGCGTCGCATGCTCGCCATGGCTCATGTTGACGCGAAAGGCATCGGCCCCGGCGCGGAACAGCTTTTCGATCATTTCGGGGCTGTTGCTGGCAGGGCCCAGCGTCGCCAGAATCTTGACCTTGCGGCTGCGCTTGGCGATAGTCTTGCTCATAATCTTCCCTTGAACTGGTCGAAGCCGCGAACGTTTGCACGTCTTCGCGGCGCACTCGGCTCCTGCTTAGGGCAGAGCGCCGCCAATCGCAAAACCGAACTGGAAAAAATGCCATGACCAATGCCGTCCCCACCCCGCCTGTGGAAGTCGATATCCCCGATGACGTTGCTGCCGCTGCGTTCCGGCGCCTTGTTGCGCATCTGCGCCATCGCCACGATGCGGCGAATATCGACCTGATGGGGCTCGCCGGTTTCTGCCGCAACTGCCTGGCCGACTGGGTGATGGAAGCCGGCGGTGCGCCCGACCGCGATGCCGCGCGTGCGCTGATCTACGGCATGGACTTTGCCACCTGGAAATCGCGCTATCAGGGCGAGGCAACCGAGGAGCAACTCGCCCGGATGAAGGAAAGCGTGGCGAAGAACGCGCCCTCCCATTAAGGGGGCGCTCCGATTGATTCCGCGCCGGGATTCGCCCGGTGCTCCCAACCCTTGCTGAAAGACCTTTGCGATGAGCGAAACCATCTCCGCCGACGACCAGCTGCGCCTTTTCATCGAACGCATCGAGCGCCTTGAGGAAGAGCGCAAGGGCGTCGCAGACGACATCCGCGATACCTATAACGAGGCCAAGTCGCAGGGCTATGACGCCAAGATCATGCGCCAGATCGTCCGCCTGCGGAAGATGGAGCCGCACGATCGCCAGGAAATGGAAGCGATCCTGGACACCTACAAGGCCGCCCTGGGCCTCGGCTGATCGCGCGATGGCGGCGTTCGAGATCCGCGACGGTCACCTCGACGACGGAGCCGCGCTCGCCGCCATCTACGCACCTTATGTTGAAAACAGCTGGGTGAGCTTCGAGACTGAAGCGCCCGATGCCACCGAAATGGCGCGGCGGATTGCCGATTACGGCCAGTCGCACGCCTGGCTGGTGGCCGAACGGGGCGACGCCATTCTGGGCTATGCCTATGCCAGCCCGCACCGCACCCGCGCCGCTTATGCGACCTCGGCCGATATCGCGATCTACATCGCCGATCATGCCCGGGGGCAAGGCGTGGGCCGCGCGCTCTATACCGCATTGTTCGATCGGCTACGCGCGCGATCGATCCACGCCGTGTTCGCCGGAATCGCCCTGCCCAACCCGGCCAGCATCGCACTGCACGAGGCGATGGGCATGGTCCCCGTCGGCACCTATCGCGAGGTCGGGTGGAAGCTGGGCGGCTGGCGCGATGTTGGCTGGTGGCAGCGGTTGCTTTGATCGCCCCCGCTGGTGTAAGGGCGCGCACCAGACACAGTTTCCACCCGAAGAGACAGGCAGAAACCCGCCATGGCAGGCCATAGTAAATTCAAGAACATCATGCATCGCAAGGGCGCGCAGGACAAGAAGCGCTCGGCCATGTTCTCCAAGCTCAGCCGCGAAATCACCGTCGCGGCCAAGATGGGCCTGCCCGATCCGGACATGAACCCGCGCCTGCGTCTGGCGGTCAACGCCGCCAAGGCCCAGTCGATGCCCAAGGACAATATCCAGCGCGCGATCGACAAGGCGTCTGCCGCGGGTGGCGAGGATTACGAGGAAATCCGCTACGAGGGCTATGGCCCCGGTGGCATCGCGCTGATCGTCGAGGCGCTGACCGATAACCGCAACCGCACCGCGACCAACGTCCGCACCGCCTTCAGCAAGAACGGCGGCAATCTGGGCGCATCGGGCGCGGTGAGCCACGGCTTCGACCGCATGGGCCTGATCACCTATCCGGCGAGCGCGGGCGACGAGGAAAAGGTGCTCGAAGCCGCGATGGAAGCGGGCGCAGAGGACATCGAATCGACCGAAGACGGCCACGACATCTGGACCAGCATGGAAGACCTGCACGCCGTCGCCGGCGCGCTGGAAAAGACGCTGGGCGAAGCCGAGAGCGTCAAGCTGGCCTGGCGTCCGCAGGTCAAGGTCGATGTCGCGGAAGCCGACGCCCAGTCGCTGTTCAAGCTGATCGACGCGCTCGACGATGACGACGACGTACAGACCGTCTGGGGCAATTACGAAGTATCGGACGCGGTGATGGAGAAGCTGGGGTAGTTCAGAAGCGACCCCTGTTCCGTTTGTCCCGAGCGAAGTCGAGGGACGTAGCGCACACGTCCCTCGACTTCGCTCGGGACAAACGGGATTTCGGTGAGCCCCATGACCATCATCCTCGGCATCGATCCCGGGCTCGGCACCACCGGATGGGGGGTCATCCGATATCAGGGCAATCGCCTCAGCCATATCGCGAACGGACAGATCAGGACCAACGCCAAGGCCCCCCTGCCCTCGCGGCTGCTCGAGCTCGATACCGCGATCGCCGCGATCGTCACCGATTACCGGCCAGATGGTGCGGCGATCGAGGAAATCTATGTCAACAAGAACCCGCAGACGACGCTCAAGCTCGTCCAGGCGCGCGGGGGCCTGTTGCTGAGCCTCGCGCGCGGGGGCCTGGGCGTCGGCGAATATGCGCCGCGGCTGATCAAGAAGGCGATCGTCGGCACCGGCGCGGCGGAAAAGGTACAGATCGACGCTATGGTCCAGCGGCTGCTGCCAGGCGTGCAGATTGCAGGGCCGGACGCTGCCGATGCGCTTGCGGTCGCAATCACCCATGCGCATCTGGCGGGGCATCCCCGCTGATACTCTGCCATAACTGTCGGCCATCCCCCTTGCCGTCACCCTGAACTTGTTTCAGGGTCCATTTCGCCCCACACGGCTTTGGCTGCCGGGGCGCGATGGATGCTGAAACGAGTTCAGCATGACGGAAACTGGAATGCGGTTCTGCTGAGATGATCGCCAAGCTTACCGGACTGTTGGACAGCACCGCGCATGACCACGCGGTAATCGACGTGGGCGGCGTCGGCTATCTGGTGTTCGCCTCGTCGCGCACGCTCTCCAACCTCGGCGCGCGTGGCGACAAGGTGGTGTTGCACACCGAGATGCAGGTGAGCGAGACCGACATGCGGCTGATCGGCTTTGCCTCGGCCAGCGAGCGCGATGGTTTCCGCCTGCTCACGAGCGTGCAGGGCGTGGGATCGAAGGTGGCGCTCGCCATCCTCTCCGCGCTGAACCCCGAGGAACTGGCACGCGCGGTGGCACAGGGCGACAAGGCGATGATCGCGCGCGCGCAGGGCGTCGGCCCCAAGCTGGCGGTGCGCATCTGCAACGAGCTGAAGGACAAGATGGGCGTGATCGCGCTCGGCCCCGGCGGCATGGGCGCCCCCGTCCCGGTCGGCAGCCACGCCGCCGACGCGGTCTCCGCGCTGCAAAACCTGGGTTTCAAACCCGCTGAAGCCGCCCGCGCGGTGGCCGAGGCAGAGGGCGAGCTGGGCGAAGGAGCGAGCCTGGACGCGCTGGTACGGCTGGCGCTGAAGAAGGCGGCGCGCTAGGATGCGCGCAGCTTAACAAGGACCAAGCCATGCAGGTGACCGCCGTTCTGACACATGCCGAAGAAGGTGGCTTTGTTGCCTTCAATCCGGAAACGGGTACCACCAGCCAGGGAGATAGTCTGGATGAAGCCATTGCCAATCTGCGCGAGGCGGTGGAAATCTATCTGGAAGAGTTTCCGATGAAGCTGACAGGCGCACCTCTGATCACGACCTTCGCCGTGCAGGAACATGCCTAAGCTGCCGGTTCTGTCCGGTCAGGATATCGTCAAGGCTCTGGAGCGGCTCGGGTTTGAGCCCATAAGGCAGCGGGGCGGCGACGCCGTCATGAGACGTGGAAGCCAAGGGACCGTCGTACCGCTCCACAAGGAAGTGAAGACCGGCACGCTGGCAGGCATCATCCGCCAGGCCGAATTGTCGCACGATGAATTTATCAAGGCTATCAAGTGACCACAGACCGCCTCCTCACCCCCGACCGCATCCCTGAAGACCAGGATGCGGCGCTGCGTCCGAAAACCCTGGGCGAGTTCATCGGCCAGGCGGCGGCGCGCGACAATCTGCGCGTGTTCATCGAGGCGGCGCGGAGCCGGTCGGAGGCGCTCGATCATGTGCTGCTGTTCGGCCCGCCCGGCCTCGGCAAGACCACGCTGGCGCAGATCATCGCGCGAGAGATGGGCGTGGGCTTTCGCGCGACCTCGGGCCCGGTCATCGCCAAGTCGGGCGATCTGGCCGCGTTGCTCACCAATCTCGAGGAAGGCGATGTGCTGTTCATCGACGAGATTCACCGGCTCAATCCGGTCGTCGAGGAGGTGCTTTACCCCGCGATGGAAGACCGCGCGCTCGATCTCATCATCGGCGAAGGCCCGAGCGCGCGCAGCGTGCGGATCGACCTGCCCGCCTTCACCCTGATCGGTGCGACGACGCGCCAGGGGCTGCTGACCACGCCGTTGCGCGATCGCTTCGGCATTCCGGTGCGGCTCAATTTCTATACGGTGGAAGAACTGGAGCTGGTGGTCAGCCGCGCGGCCCGGTTGCTGGGCCTGTCGATTGCGAAGGACGGCGCGACCGAGATCGCCCGCCGCGCGCGCGGCACGCCGCGCGTGGCGGGACGGCTGCTGCGCCGCGTGCGCGATTTCGCCAATGTCGCGGGCCATGCGACGGTCAACGCCGCTGCGGCGGATGCCGCGCTCACCCGGCTGGAGGTCGACAGCCTGGGACTGGACGCGATGGACCGGCGGTACCTCATGATGATCGCGGATGTCTATCGCGGCGGTCCCGTCGGCGTCGAGACGCTGGCGGCCGGGCTCTCCGAACCGCGCGACACGATCGAGGATGTGATCGAGCCCTATCTGATCCAGCTCGGCCTGATCGCGCGCACCGCACGCGGCCGTTGCCTCAATGCGCGCGGGTGGAAGCATCTGGGCCTCAACCCGCCCGAAGGATCGCAGGAAGGGCTGTTCGACCTGTAAGCCCTATTCGGCGGGAACCGTCTGCCCCGTGGCGACGCGCCGCGCGGTACGATTGCGGCGGAACCAGAAGCTCCACACCGCGAGCGATCCCAGCAGGCTCAGCGCCAGCCCGACCAGCGTCATGACCAGCCTATAGGCCAGCCCGCCCACCTTGGCCGCATGCAGCGGGTAGAAGGTGTTGAACGCCTGCGCAGCCCCCGGCAGCTTCAAGGCATCGCGCGCTTCGATCAGGCGTCCCGTGTCGGGTGCGAACCAGAGGGTCGTACGGCCATTGGGCAACCATTCTTCCGACTGCTTCATGCGCAAGGTGATCGGCTTGCCCGCCTCCTTTGGCAGGCTGAGGATGCGGATCTCGGCATCGGGGTAAAGTCTGCGCGCCGTGCCGATCATTGCGGCCCAATCGGGCTTTTCGGCGAGCGCGCCGACCTGCGCCTCGGGCGCCTTGAAGGATGCCTCTATGGTCGCAGGTGCCGATGGCCCCAGCACGAGCGCGGTCACAGGACGAAACACCATCGTCATACCGGTGAACATCACCAGCGCGAGCAGCGGCGCGAACACGATGCCGAGATCGCGATGATGGCGCAGGATGGCGGGGCGGCTCAGCCGCCTCGGGATCAGGCGGAATTCGAAGGTCCGCCGCGTGCGCCACCAGAGGATCACGCCGCTGATCACGAAGAACAGCCCGCAAAGCCCGGCAGACGCAGCGACGATCTCGCCAGTTTCGCCCGCGAGCAGATGATGGTGCAGATCGAACAGGAAGAGCTCGGGCCGCTCCCATGCATCGTCCCAGTGCGTGACGATGTTGCCCGCCTGGTCGGCATAGGCCCCCGCCTCTCTACCGAAAGACAGCCGGTTGAGCCCGAAGCTGTCCGTGGCAAAGCTAATGGCGCTCGGCCGCGCCGCCGGATCGGCCATCATCTGCTCGGTCGCCGCGATGATCGTGGGCGTGGCCTGCATCTGCGCATCATCGGCATGCGGCAGCATCACCCACGCATCGCGGTGGATCAGGATCGTCCCGCTCAACCCCAGTACCAGCAGCACCAGGCCGATCAGTCCGCCCGCCCAGCGGTGCAGCAGGTCGAGCGTCTTCATCAGAAGCGCATGTCCCAGGCGAGCGTCATCGTCCGCCCGCGCCCGGCGAAGAAGGACAGGTTGTCCGTCGGCAGCCGTACATCGCTGTTATAGTCGATATACTGGCGGTTGAAGATGTTCTGCGCGCTGAGGATGATGCGCCCCGGGCCGACATCATAGCCCAGATAGGCGTCGGTCAGCGTATAGCCGCCAAAGTCGTTGCGTGGGTCACGCACCAGGCCGTTGAAGGTGCGCGAGAAATAGACCTGGGTCTGCACCCGCGCCGATACCCTGCCCCGGTCGAAACTGGCAGCGAGGTTGAGGCGATCGGGCGAGATGTTGGTGCCATCGAGATCGGTATCGACCCGGTCGTCGCCATTGGTATCGGTGCGGCCCAGGATATGCGCATAGCCTGCCGATACGCGAAGCCCGTCGATCGGCAGCTGCACGCCCAGGTTGAGTTCCAACCCCTCGATCTCGATCCGTTGGCGCTGCACATCAAAAATGCCGTCTGGCCGCGCCACGAGCAACTGGCCGCGCGTGCTCGACGACCAGAAATAGGTAACGCTCGCATCGATCGGGCCGCGCTTCACCTCCGCGCCGATCTCGCGGTTGTTCGAGATGATCGGGCTGATGTCGAGGAAATTGTCGAGATCGACCCCCGGCGTGCCGATGGCGCGGGTGATGCGCCCGACATCGGGCACGGTAAAGCCCTCGGCATAGCTGGCATAGAGCCGGATGCTCTGCGCCGGTTCGATAATGACGCCGCCGTTGAACAGCACATCGTCGAACTTGGGGCTGCCGCCGTTGACCAGCACTCCGCCACGCGGGGTCGTGGTGGTGGCGATGGTGGTATAGTCGTCGATCTTGATCTCGACATTTTCCCAGCGCGCGCCGCCGGCAAGCCGGACCAGGCCATCGAACAGTTTGAGGTTCGCCTGGGCAAAGGGTGCGAGGCTGCGGAAGTCGGTGGGCGGCACCCAGATGCGGTCGGTGGCGATCAGCCGCTGCTCGGTCTTGTCGAACAAGGCGTCAAAACCGACGATCGCGGTCAGATCCTCGAAACCGGGGATCGCGCGTTCATAACTGATCTTGCCCCCCAGCTTGCGCGAACGGTTCTGCGACTGGTCGAACAATGTACCGATGGGCGCGATGCGCACATCCTGGAACGTCGCGATCGGGCCGAGCTCGCCACCAAAGGTGTCGCGGGTGCGGTTGAAGAAGATCTGGCTAACGAAATTGCCGCCGCCGAGATCAGTGTCGGTCAGCGACAGCGCAAGGCTCTCGGTGCGGTTGGCCGCAGGCTTGCCCGGCGGCGTGCCCTTGACCGCGCTGGTCGGCAGACCGGTCAGGCGGTTGCCTGCGACGGCGACATAGTCTCCATCGCCCTTGAGCTCGTAACGGCTGGCCATAAGGTCGAGCCGCGCGGTGGACGACAGGGCGTAACCGAAGCGACCGAAAAGCGAAATGGCGTCGGACGTCTGGGTTTCGCCCTGGGTCAGGTTTATGCCCACATTGCGACCGCGCGCGTCGTAGAACACTCCGCGCCGCTCATAGGCCGCGCCCACCGTCGCATCGAAGCGGTCGGCCTTGTACTGGACCAGGCCGGCGGCCTTGCCACCGAAGCCATCCGAGCGCAAATCATTGTCCGCCGTGCCCTGCAACAGCACGCGGCCCGAAAGCCCTTCCTGTTTCGGCGCGCCGACGGTGACCTGATTGACGATGCCGCCGGTGCCGCCGATGCCCTGCAGCGCGTTGGAGCCGTAGATCAGCTCGACCTGCTCGATGAAGAAGCCGTCGATGGTGAAGCCGTCGCGGCTACCGTCGCGCAGCGGCGTCGACTGGGGAATGCCGTTGATCGCATAGAGCGGCGAACGCCCGCGCAGAGTTTCCCCCGCCCCCGAGAGCTTTCCGCGCGTCGGCGAGAACGAGGGTGTCAGCGTTGCGACCGCATCGGTCACTGACCCGGACAAGATGATCTGCTGATCGAGCGCCTGCTTGTCGATGATATCGATTGTCAAAGGCAAGGCGCTGGGCGGCAGAACCGTGCGCGCAGCGGTCACGACGATCTCGGATTCGTCCCGCGGCGCCTCAGTGGTGGCATCGGCAGCCGCAGCATTGTCCTGCGCCAGCGCCGGAACCGATGTCATGGTCGCCAACAACGCCGGAATCACTCGAGAAAATTTCATCGCTCACCCCTTTTCTGGGGGAGCCTGTATCAACGCTCAGACGCTATTGCAACCAATTTGCATTAGCCTGCTTCCGGGCCAAAGCCTGCCCTGGCGAGACCCACAAACAAAAAGGGGCAGGTCTTTCGACCCGCCCCCAATTGTTTGGTACTGAACCCGGATGGGATCAGAAGCGCAGGCGAGCCTGCACGCCGAAACGACGGCCAAGCGCGTCGTAGGTCGACGGGAAGGTGTTACCCGAGTTGAACGCAACCGGACCAGCATCCGAACCCACGATCGGAGGCTTCTTGTCGAAGATGTTCTGCACGGTGAGCGTCACCGTCAGGTTTTCGAGCAGATCGAAGCGGGTCGTGATGTCGAAATAGTTGTAGGCCGGAATGGTGTTGAAATCTTCCTGGCTGGTGAAACCGATAGGCGCCGCACCGCAGAACAGGTTCGGCGAAGGAGTTGCACCGGCAGGACGCGGCTGGTTGCCGCATTCCCGAGCAGGATTGAAGTTTTCGAACGTCGAGCCATCCAGGTAGCGCCACAGCAGCGAGACGTCGACACCTTCGAAGCCGAGGGTGGTACGGACGGTCCACTGGAACTCGGGCTGAATGCCCTGATCGCAGTTCACGCTGTAGGTGCCGACGCAGTCACGGACGATATCCGTGGGGGTCGACTGGAAGGTGCGCTTGTTGGTCCAGGTACCGACGAACGCCAGCGACAGATCGGCAAATCCGATGTCACGACGATAGTTCATAGTCAGGTCGACACCGTCGGTTGCCAGGCGGCCAAGGTTCGACAGCGCCGTGAACAGACCAGGCGTGGTGGCCGGGTCACCGTTCAAACCACCGGTGATCGGATCACGACGGATGACAGTACAAGCCGGGTTCGTTGCGCTGGGCGCATTGAAGCAGGCGTCGAGTGCGTCGTCGGGCGACGGCGTCGTGATGGCGCCGGTGACCTTGATGTTGAAATAGTCAACCGTCATCGTGAAGCCGGGGATGAACGCGGGCTCGAGCACCAGGCCGACAGTATAGCTGTTCGACGTTTCCGGGTTCAGCGCCAGGTTACCACCGGTGGTGGCGTTCGCCTGGCCTGCGATCGGCAGGTTGATCGAGTTGATGTTGGCGAGCGTCGCGCCCTGAGCAAGACACGCGTCCCGCACTGCACCGGTCGGACCAGCATTGATGCGGACGCCATTGTCGTTGATCGAAGCGCAGGGATCGCGCGTCAGGCTGGTCAGGCCGGTATTCTGCGGCGAGAACAGTTCAGCGATGTTCGGAGCACGAACTGCACGAGCATAGAAACCGCGCACCTTTGCACCGGTCACCGGAGTCCAGCTGCCGCCGACCTTCCAGGTCGTGGTGCTGTAGCCCGATGCGCCAACGGCATCGATGCCATAATCCGAATAGCGGATACCGGCTTCCAGCGTGAGGTCTTCGAAGAACGACTTGCCCTGCACGATCGGAACGATGATTTCACCGATCGCTTCATAAACGTCGAAGCCGCCATCGACGTTCGGCTGCGCGCCACCGGCACCGCCGAGATCACCCGACTGCGCCAGGGTATCCGACGAGATCTGCGCGGTATACTTGCGATATTCGCCACCGACGGCGAACGAAATCGGGTCGGTCGCCCAGGGGCTGGCAACACCGAAGTCACCGCTGATCGTCGCACGTGCCTGAGCCAGCGTGGTCTTGGTCTGCACGGTCGATTCACCGACCAGGTAAGCGACCATGGCGGGGGTGAGACCACCGACCTGCGGACTGAAGAAGTTGGCAGGAACGCAAGCAGCGTTGCCGCTCAAACAGGTGGCAGTGTTGGTCGCCAGCAGCGAGTCACGCACACGCGAGTTGAGCGTGTAACCCTTGATGGTCTGGACCTGGTCCGACTGGCCGTAGCTGCCGAACACGTCGAAGTCGATCGTGTCGGTAATACCGCCGCGAATGCCCAGCTTATAGTCGAACACGGTGTTCTGATAGTTCGAGATACGCGGACCTGCTTCCACAGCGCGGCGGAACAGCGCGGTGGTCACGGTGCGATAGTTGGGGTCAGTCGGATTGACAGCGGTTGCAGCAGCAGCGCACTGCGCAGCGGTCAGCGACTGGATACCATTAACTGCAGCATTGAAGTCGAAGTTGTTACAGAACTGGTTGCGGATACCAGCCGGCAGGAACGGGTTGCTCAGCGGGATGGTCACGCCGATACCGAACGCGCCCGAGGGTGCGATGATGGTGTCGACCGTGTTCTTCGAGAAAAGACCGCGGGTATAGACTTCAATACCATCCGACACTTCGTACTTGGCCGCACCGAAGATGTTGAAGCGCTCGAACGGCGTCTGGAAGATGTTGTCCGGAGAGAAGTTGAACGGCGCATAGGTCGGAACCAGGGTGTTGCCCGTGGGATCGATCTGCAGCGTGCCGAGCCCAGTCACGGTCAGACGCGAAGGAACCGAAGTACCCGAACCAGCGCCAGCACCGCTGACCGAACCGATCGTGTTGCGGCCAATCTGACGGTCGCCCTGATACACGGGATCGGCGGTCTGATAGCCAACGCTCAGCACGACGTTACCGCGGCCATCATCGAAATTGGCACCGGTCGTCACGTCGAAGCGGACGGTGTGACCATCGCCCTGCTCGGTGATCTGCGACGCAGCGGTCGCTTCGAGACCAGCGAAATCCTGACGCGTGATGAAGTTGATGACACCCGAGATAGCGTCCGCACCATAGGTGGTCGACGAACCACCGGTCAGCACTTCGACGCGCTCGATCAGCGCCAGCGGAATGTTGTTAAGGTCGAAACGACCCTGGAGTTCAGCGGGAACAACGCGCGTGCCGTCCAGGAGGACCACGTTGCGGTTCGATCCCAGACCGCGCAGGTTGACGAACGAGTTACCGCCGTTGCCGTTGTTCACGGCAGAACCGATCGAGGGGACGATACCCGGGATTTCGCGAAGGATTTCTTCAGCGACGTTCGACTGCAGCAGGTCGATTTCGTCGGCCGAAGTCACGTTCACCGGCGCAGCGCGCTCGATGTTCGGGTTCGAGATGAGCGAGCCGGTCACGACGATGGTCGAATCGCCCGAAGCAGCCTGATCCTGCTCCTGATCCTGCGCGAAGGCAGGCGTTGCGAGCGATGCTGCACCGACGAGGAGGCTGGTGCCAAGCAAGCTCAGCTTAAATTGCGTCTTCATGTGGTATTTCCCCTTGATCGCCCCGCCGCGCAGGCATGGCTAAACCCAGTTCTGGAGGGTCTCTATGGCCCACCATTGCGCTGGTGTAGGGCAAAGCACGAAAGCTGCGCAACCTTGGATGGCGGAAATTCAACGCTTTTCCGCCGAATGTAGCATAAAAGTCACACGTCCTTCATGCCGCTGCCGCATCGCATTGCCATAGCGCCGCGCCCTGACATCGGTGGCAGATTCCGCCCCGCTGCCAAAACCGTTTCCCACATGGGCGCCGGGTGGTTTATGCGTTGCGGCCCGATCAACAGTCGAAAGAGCAGGAAATGAGGCAGGGAAGCAAGTTCATCACCGGCACGATCATGGTTGCCAGCCTTTTGGCCACGCCCGCAGCCGCGCAGGATCGCAAGAAGTCGCCCCCTCCCCCCAGCCCGGAACTGTTCGAAGCGCTCAACGCCTGTCGCGGCATCGCGGACAACAGCCAGCGCCTTGCCTGTTTCGACAGTGCCTCGGCCAGGCTCTCGGCGGCCGTCGATTCCAAGCAGATCGTGGTGGTCGAGGAGAAGGAGGTCCAGAAGACCAAGCGCTCGCTGTTCGGTTTCCGCCTTCCCGATCTTTCGATCTTCGGCGGCAATGACAATGACAGCGAGGAGGACAAGACCCTCGTCACCACCATCAAGAGCCTGGGCAAGGCACAAGGCGGCCGCTGGAACATCGGCATACCCGAAGGGGCGGTCTGGCAGACCACCGAGGCGATGACCTACAATCCCGAAGTCGGCGATCAGGTCGAGATCAAGGCCGGCGTGATGGGCGGCTATTTCCTGCGCGTTGGCAAGAAGCGCGCTGTGCGCGCCAAGCGGGTGGAGTGACCTGACCGACATCATCCGGAACGAAAAAGGCCGCGCCTCCCGAGAGGCGCGGCCTTTTTCGTTCCGGTCTGCGCGATCGCCCATGCGGGCAATCGCGCAGGCCAAAAGCCATCAGAACTTGGCTTCCGCTCCGACATAGAAGAAGCGGCCGATATTGTTGTAGATGCCCGAACCGGCGCCGGTGCCATCCAGGCCCAGAGGCGGCTGGCGATCGGTGATGTTGTCGATGCCGCCGTAGATACGGAACCGATCATCCACGTCCAGACCGGCGCGGATATTGTGGTATACCACGCGCGGATAGAAGTCGCGGGGGAAGGCATCCGGATTTTCCGGCGGACGACCCTGAACCGAGCGAACAGCTTCGATCTGGGCGGTGATTGCCATCTTGTCGATGAACTGCATGCGATAGCCGATATCGAACTTGCCGAAGTCCATGTCGACATTGAAGTTCGCTGCCCAACGCGGATCGCCCAGCTCCAGCAGCTGCTGGTCGATAAATTCAGGACGATTGATGTCGGTGAAGTTATCGCGGCGGATGACATAGGTCACGACCGCGCGGAGGTTCAGGCGAATGTCTCCATCGACTGCCGTGTAGCTGATATCGGCATCAACGCCCTCGGCAATCTGCTTTGCGAAGTTGAACGGCCCCGAGAGGAATGACGCATCGTTGGGACCAACGTCGTAGTTGACGGTGCCGCCGCCGACATTCCGATTCTGCTGGCCGCGGAACGTGCCGTCGGGACGACGGAAGACCGCTGCGCAGAACGGGTTGTTGATGCCGCCCGGGGCGTCATAGCACTGATTGATGATTGTCTGCGGCGCGAGCGAGAAGATCACGTTGTCGATGGTGATGTCATAGTAGTCGACCGACACCGTCAGCCCCGGGATGAAACGCGGCTGCGCAACCACGCCGATGGTGATGCTGTCCGAACGCTCTTCCGACAGGTTCGGGTTGGAACCATTCAGACCGCGAATACCCGACGCCGGGATGTTCGTGAACGGAATGGTGACGCCATTGACAACTTCCGTCACCGGGACGCCGGCTGCAGCGCAGTTGCGGACGCGGTTGGGGTTATTGTTGATGTTGTTCTGACCGCAAGGGTCGACCAGGCCGTTCAGGAAGGTCTGGCTCGGTGCTGCGAACAGGTCGTTCTGGGTGGGAATACGCACCGAGCGTGCATAGCTGGCGCGGAAACGCAGATCCCGGACCGGGGCCCAGACGCCGCCTACATTGTAGGTGTAGACGGTCCCCGAGTTGCCGATATTGTAATCGGCGATACGGCCTGCGCCCTCAAGCGACAGTTCGTGGAAGAACGGCACTTCCGAAAGGATCGGGATACGGATTTCGCCGAACGCTTCGTAGCTCTTGAGCCGCGGCGGATCGAACACAGGGATGGCGTTCAGGAACGTCGCGCCCGAGCGGGTCAGCGCATCAAATGCCGAGAAGGCGGTTTCATCACGATACTCGCCACCGATCGCAAAGCTGACCGGACCACCGGGCAGTTCGAACAGCTGCGAGAGGTCGCCTGCGACATAGGCCGTGGCGTTGATCTGCTCGGCGCTCTGTACGCGCGTCGAATCGACGACGAAATAGTTGAGAGCCGCCTGGGTCGGCTGTCCGTTTCCGAACAGGTTGACGGGCACGCACGACGGATCGTCATTGGCTGCCGTAGCATCAGCGTTGATGCCGCAGACGATCTGGCCTGCGGCATTGCGCACCGCATTGATCGCGTTGTTGTACCGCGCGACATGCACGTTGCCCTCGGTACGGTAGAACGATTCGAAGCGACCGTAGTTCAGGGCGACTTCATACTTCCAGTCGTCATTGAACGTGCCCTCGAAACCACCGACGATGCGGAAGGTTTCGCGCTGGTGGTCTTCGCCGCGGCCGCCAAAGTCGACGTTGAAGCGCTGGGCGGTGAAGGTCGTTGCACCCGGCGCCAGCGACTGGACAAGCGTGTTGCGCGCCTGGGTCGTCAGGAAGGCGTTGTTGATGCTGAAGGTGTTGTTGAAGAAGGTCGGCTGACCTTCCTGGATCGCATTGATGCGGACATATTTCGCTTCGAGGAACGCCCGGAACGCTTCGCTGAACTCATAGCTGGCCAGCGTGTTGACCGCGATGCGCTCAATCTCCGGATTGAGCTGGCCGGTCAGGCGCAGCGTCGAACCCAGACCACCCTGTGCGTTGGCCGATCCAACGGTGCGGAAGTCCTGTGCGACTTCGTTGCGCGCCAGCGTGCCATCGGGCAGGAACACAAAGGTGAAACCGAGCGGCTGGCCGGTATTGCTGAGCAGGCCGTTGCAGTTCAGTGCACGGCGGGCGGCATTGGCAGCTGAAGCAGGAGTAGGGCAGGTCGAAGTATACAGACCGCCTTCCGAAATGTTGTTGTTGCGGATACCGCGCAGGAAGGTGTTGTCCGGAATGCCGTTGCCGGCTGCCGGTTCGCCGATGGTGTTCTCGGTCAGCTGGAACTGGCTACGGCCCGTGAATGCGCCATAGACGGAGTCGCGGTCGGTGTAATAGACATCGTTGGCGAAACCGTATTCGACGTTCACCGCAACGTTACCGCGGCCCTCGGCAAAGTTTTCACCCGCAGTCGCCGAAACGAAATAGGAACCACGGTCGCTCTCGCTCGAGATGCCACCCTGGGCGCGGAGGCGGAAACCTTCGAAGTCGCGCTTCATGATGAAGTTGACCACACCGGCCACGGCGTCAGCACCGTAAACGGCAGCGTTGCCGCCCGTACCGATATCGACGCGTTCGACCAGATCGGTCGGAATGGTGTTGACGTCGACGCTGGTCGGCGTGCCCGGCTGCGACGTGATGTGACGGCGCCCGTTGACCACTACCAGCGTACGGTTGGTGCCCAGGCCGCGAAGGTCGAGCAGGTTCAGACCGGCGGTGCCGATGAAGCGGGTCGAGTTCGACTGGGAAAAGGTCGAACGCAGTGCCGGGAGATCATTGAGCGCGTCGCCCAGGGTCACCTGGCCGCCCGCCGCAAGATCAGCAATGGTGATCGAGGTAATCGGCGAGGGCGAGTCCACATTGGGACGTTCGATGCGCGAACCGGTGACGACGATGGCGGAAGCGTCGACTTCATCCGAAGCCGCTTCCTGGTCCTGGGCATCCTGTTCTTGGGCAAATGCGGGGGCAGCGGTCAGTGCCATCCCCAGAACGACCGGAGCGACCCCGGCAAACAGGCGTGAAGAAATTCTCATGTGATGCAACCCCTGTGCGGTTATGTGCAATGCGCAAAACTAAGGCGCTCAGGGGCCGACACGCAGCGAAATGACACCCGTCGGTCTCCCCAGACCTTGGCTTCAGCTAACTGCCGGTTCCGCTGGATGTAAAGCGCGAGGGGGGTTTATAGGGCCAGTTTTACGCGAACCTGTAACATGAACGCCACATTTACCGGTCGTTCAGGAATCGTTGCGAAATAATATTATTTCATTGCGCCATGGGACCCACCAGAAGTTGCGGGTCGATCCGGGCGTCGTTCCACTTCATGCTCCAATGCAGGTGCGGTCCGGTGGCCCGGCCCGTTGCTCCGATTCGCCCGATCTGTTGCCCCTGGCGCACCGTATCGCCGAGCTTCACATCGATCGCCGACAGGTGCAGGAACGCGCTGTTCAGCCCCATGCCATGATCGATCATCAGCAGGTTGCCCTCGAGCGAGAAAGGCGTCGGCGCGGCGAGGATGACCACGCCGTCCGCGGGCGCGACGACCGGCGTCCCGACGGCACCTGCGACATCGACGCCGCTATGGAAACTGCCCGGTTCACCTGCGTAGATGCGCTGCGATCCGAATATGCCCGAAACGCGGCCCGTGGCGGGCCAGATGAACTGCTGACGCCAGCCTGAGCTGTCCGATTGCCGGGCGCGCGCCGCCTCGATCATCTCTAGCTCGGGCTTGCGCCGCGCCATGAATGCTTCGCCCGGCACCCCGCCGCGGGCGGCAACGGCGACGAACTCGCGTCGCCACGCCCGGGGTTCGATCGACAGCGGTTCGGTCACCACCTGCCCGTCGGCGAAGGTCACGGTCAGCACCCCGAGTGGCGGCGCGTCGCGGTTGAAACCGAGCAGGAACGCACCATCGGGCGCGACCGGCACCTGGACGCCGTCGAGATCGAGCGCGGTCACGCCCCGGGGCGCGGTGCCGCGCAACAGGGCACCCTGCACCGGCGAACCACTCAGCCTGATGCCGCTCGGCAAGGGCCGGATTGCGCCAAAGGGCCGGGTGAGAAAATCCGGGCCGCTCGGCGCTGGCGCGGCCGACTGTGGCGGGGCCGTCGAATGTGTCGGCGCAGGTGATGGCTGGGATTGCGCCAGCAACGGGGCAGTCGCCGCCAGCAAGATCGAGCCGGCGAACGTCAGCGCCCCCCGCACGCGGTCAGCCCTTGCCGAGCGCCGCGCGCACCGAAATCTCGCAGCTGGCATAGGCCTCCTGCCGCTCGACGCTCCAGTAACGCAGCTCTTCCAGGTCGATCTTCTGCCCGGTCTCAGCGCACAGCACATGGTCGCCTGCGCTGAGCAGGCGGAAGCCGTTGGGCATATAGTGGACACGGGCGACGCGATCGCGGTTGGACATCAACATGGGGTCATCATGCTCCAGAAAGGCTGTATGGCAGCTTTACCGATGGCTGGCTGCGGTGTTGCCAGCAAAGATAAGCGATCCGGTGCGCCAGCGCAAATCTACAGGAAACTCGCCTGGCGCGGCTCGGCGGGCCTGGGCTTCGTCTTGGCTGCGGGGGTCGGAGAAACCGGCGGCGGAGGCGGACCATCCGCTGGCGCGACATCGAGCGTCCCATCGCGGAAATGCAGCGTCAGCCGTGGTTCTCGCACTGCCACCGCCTTGTCGATCAGCGTCCGCCCATCGCCCGCTGTGACGCGCGCATAGCCGCGTTGCAGCGGCGCATCGGGATCGAGCTGTGCCAGCACGCGCTCCAGCCCCGCGAGCCGTTCGCCCGCCCGCCGGGTGATGCGATCGAGCACCGCCGGGTCGAGCGTCAGCCGCGCCAAGCGATCGCGCGCATGGGCGACGCGGGTGTCGAGCACGGCAGGCCGCAACGCGCCCGAGGTCCGCGCCAGCGCACCGCGCGCATGCGCAAGCTGCAGGCCGAGCGCGGCGCGCAGCCGCTCGCCCAGATCATCGGCGCGCTGCTGTTGCGGGCTGAGCAGATCGGCAAGACGCGGCAGGCGCTGGGCCCTCGCCTCCAGCCGTTCGCGTGCCAGCGCATGGCTGCGGTTCACCGCGCGGCTGGCGCGCAGGCCCAGCTCGGCCACCCCGCCGAGCAGTTCGGACCGCACCGGCACCGCCATTTCCGCCGCAGCGGTCGGCGTCGGCGCGC
Organism: Blastomonas sp. CCH1-A6; assembly: GCF_001556365.1. Classification (NCBI taxonomy): domain Bacteria; kingdom Pseudomonadati; phylum Pseudomonadota; class Alphaproteobacteria; order Sphingomonadales; family Blastomonadaceae; genus Blastomonas; species Blastomonas sp. CCH1-A6. The sequence goes on from NZ_LSIS01000027.1 coordinate 39,271, forward strand.
GGCGATCGGCGGCGAAATCGGCGAGCGTCGTGTCGGTCTCGTGTCCCACGGCGGAAATCACCGGGATGACGCTCTCGGCAATCGCGCGGACCACTGGCTCCTCGTTGAACGCCCAGAGATCCTCGATCGAGCCGCCCCCACGCGCGACGATCAGCAGATCGGGCCGCTCGCTCTGTGGCATCGCGCCAAAGCCCCGCACCGCCGCAGCGACCTGGCCTGCCGCCCCCTCGCCCTGCACCAGCACCGGCCAGACCAGCACATGGCTGGGAAAACGGTCCGCTAGCCGGTGCAGGATGTCGCGGATCACCGAGCCAGTGGGCGATGTCACCACGCCGATCGTGCGCGGCAGGAAGGGGAGCGCGCGCTTGCGTTCGGGATCGAACAGGCCTTCGGCGGCGAGCCGCGCCTTCAGCTTTTCGAACAGCTGCATCAGCGCGCCCTCGCCCGCGAGTTCGAGCGATTCTATCGTGATCTGATACTTGGACCGGCCCGGAAAGGTGGTGAGCTTGCCGGTAGCGATGACGTCGAGCCCGTCCTCGGGGCGGAACGGCAGCCGCTGCGTCGTGCCCTTCCAGATGATGCCGTCGATGACCGCCTTGTCGTCCTTGAGCGCCAGATAGCAATGGCCCGATGCGGCGCGCTTGAAGCCCGAAATCTCGCCGCGAATCCGCACATGCGAAAACCGGTCCTCGACCATGCGCTTCAACTGCCCGGAGATTTCCGAAACCGACAGCGGCGGGGCGTTGTCGCCGGGGGGCATCTGGGCTAACAGCCCGCCCGAACGTGAAGACATATCATCTGTAAAGGGGTCGGGCATGAATATCCTGCTGGTGGGAAGCGGTGGGCGCGAACATGCCCTGTGCTGGAAACTGGCGCAATCCCCGCAGGTGGAAACCATTTTCGCCGCCCCAGGAAATCCGGGGATAGCCGAACACGCCAGCTGCGTCGCGCTCGATGTGACCGATCATGCGGCGGTTGCGGTCTTCTGCGCCGAACAGGCCATCGGTCTGGTGGTGATCGGTCCCGAAGCGCCGCTGGTCAATGGCCTGGCGGACAGCCTGCGCCTCGCCGGGGTGCCGGTGTTCGGCCCTTCTGCCAAAGCGGCGCAGCTTGAGGGGTCCAAGGGCTTCACCAAGGCTTTGTGCGACCGCGCCGGCATCCCCACCGCGCGCTATGTCCGCGCCAGCCATGTTGCCGAAGCGCGCGCGGCGCTCGCCGGGTTCGACCTGCCCGTCGTGATCAAGGCGGATGGCCTCGCCGCCGGCAAGGGCGTGATCATCGCCGAAACCGCCGAGGAGGCTGAGGACGCGATCGGGCACATGTTCGCCGGGGCCTTTGGCGAGGCCGGGGCAGAAGTGGTGATCGAGGAGTTCATGACCGGCGAGGAAGCGAGCTTCTTCGCAATCACCGACGGCAGCGCGATTGTCGCCTTTGGATCGGCGCAGGACCATAAACGGGTGGGTGAAGGCGATACCGGCCCGAACACCGGCGGCATGGGCGCGTACAGCCCCGCGCCGGTGCTGACGGCAGAGCTGGAAGCGCAGGTGATGGAGCGGATTATCGCCCCCACCGTCGCCACGCTCGCGGCAGAGGACATGCCCTATTCGGGCGTGCTGTTCGCCGGGCTGATGCTGACCAGCGAGGGGCCGAAGCTGATCGAATATAATTGCCGCTTCGGCGACCCCGAATGCCAGGTGCTGATGACCCGGCTGCAGAGCGATCTCGCCGAACTGCTGCTCGCCACTGCGAAGGGCGAGCTGGCGAACTGCCCCCCTCCCCGGCTGTCTGACGGTTACGCCCTGACCGTCGTCATGGCCGCCAGGGGCTATCCCGGCACCCCGGAAAAGGGCGGCGCGATTTTGCTGGGCGATGTCGGCCACGCCAAGGTATTCCACGCGGGCACCGCGTGGAAGGACGGTGCCCTCGTCGCCAACGGCGGCCGCGTGCTCAACGTCACTGCGACCGGCAGCAGCGTCACCGAAGCGCAGCGCGCCGCCTATGCTGCGGTCGACGCCATCGCCTTCCCCACCGGCTTCTGCCGCCGCGACATCGGTTGGCGCGAAGTGGCGCGCGAGCGGGGCGAGGGTTAACCCAACGCCGCCAGCACCGCGTCGCCGATCGCGACCGTCCCCATCGTCCCGCCCAGGTCAGCCCCCAGCGCGCCCGCATTGAGCGCGCGTGCCACCGCTGCCTCGATCCGCGCCGCTTCGGCTTCGAGGCCAAAGCTGTGGCGCAGCATCATCGCGGCGGAGAGGATCATCGCGACCGGATTGGCCAGGCCCTTGCCCGCAATGTCGGGCGCGCTGCCGTGGATCGGCTCGTATGCGCCCTTGGTACCGAACGCGGTCTGCTCCGCGCCCAGAGAGGCCGAGGCGAGCAGGCCGATCGAGCCGACGCACATGCTGGCCTGATCAGACAGGATGTCGCCGAACAGGTTGCCGGTGACGATGGTGTCGAACTTGCCCGGCGCGCGGACGAGCTGCATCGCGGCATTGTCGACATACATGTGCTCGAGCGTGACATCGGGATAGTCCGCCGCCACCTCGATCATCACGTCGCGCCAGAGCTGCGAGGTTTCGAGCACATTGGCCTTGTCCACCGAGCACAGCCGACCCGAGCGGCCCAGGGCGGTGCGGAACGCGACATGCGCGATGCGGCGCACCTCGCTCTCGCTGTACGACATGATGTCATAGCCCTCGCGCTGCCCGTCACTGGTGGTGCGCATGCCCTTTTCGCCGAAATAGACATCGCCATTGAGTTCGCGCACGATCATCAGGTCGATCGCGCCCGCCACTTCGGGCCGCAGCGAGCTGTGCGCTTCCAACCCCGGAAAAACCTTGGCCGGGCGCAGGTTGGCGAATAGCTCCAGCTCCTTTCGCATGCCCAGCACCGCCTGTTCGGGGCGCAGATGCCGCTCCAGCCCGTCGCATGCCGGATCGCCCACCGCGCCGAACAGGATCGCGTCGCACTCGCGCATCAGCTTCAGCGTCTCGGGCGGCAGCGGATGGCCATGCACGCGCCAGGCGGCAGCGCCCACCAGCCCGTCGTGCAATTCCATCCCCGGCAGATCGAGCGCGCGCAGCACGCGCACCGCCTCGGCCATGATTTCGGGGCCGATGCCGTCACCGGGGAGAATGGCAATTTTCATGGGGTCATCCTGTCTGTTGTGGAGGCGCGCATAGCGTCCGGCAGCGCATTTCCGCAACATTGTTTTGCTTGGGATGAGGTCAACCCGCCATGCGCCGCACCCGATCAATGAGCATCGCGCGCGCCGCGAGCGCGTCGGCGCGGCGGTCGGTGAAGAACTGGCGTTCGATGAAATGGCCGGTCAGCGCAAAACCCTGCATCAGCTGCTCCCAATCGGGTTCTTCCTCGCCGGTCAGGAATGCGGGCAGCACCAGCAGCTTTTCGGCATAGACCCCGGCGGCGTGCACCGACACCGCACGCCCGGTGCGCGGGCTGACATAGGCGAGGTCCGCGCGCTCGCCGGTGACAGCGCAACGCTCCAGATCGAGCCCGAAGCCCAGTTCGGCGAGCAGCAGCGCCTCATAGCGCACCATCGCGCGCAGCCACCAGCGCGCCGAGGGGGCGGCGCAGACCAGATCGAGCAAGGCCGCCAGCGCCGCATAAAGCCGAGGAAACGGCTGATCCTCGGGCGCGACCGTCGCGGTGAGCAGGGTCACCCATTCGAACGCCGCTGCGGCAAGCGGTTCGCTGTAAAAGGGCGCGCGGCTCTCGGCGAGCTCGACCGTCAGCCCGGCAAGCTGATCGTTCACCCGGCTGCGCAGCTCCGCCGTGACGAGGTTTGCGGGCATCAGCACCGGACGCAGGGCCGTCGACCGCCCTCCCCGCACATAGCCCGATTGCAGCCCATGATCGGGCGTGAACAACCGCACCACCGCCCCATGCTCCCCATGCCGCCGCACGGTGCAGATTATGGCAGGGGTGCGGATGACGGGCATGTCAGCCGCCGCTATCCCCGGAAGAAGTCATAGATGCTCTGCGCCATTGCCTTGGAGACGCCGGGGGCCTTTTGCAGGTCTTCCAGGCTGGCGCTGCGCACCGCGCGGGCGGTGCCGAAGTGCATCAGCAGCGCGCGCTTGCGGGCCGGACCGATGCCGGGCACGTCGTCGAGCGGACTGGTGGTCATCGCCTTCTTGCGCTTGCCGCGATGCGCGCCGATGGCGAAGCGGTGCGCCTCGTCGCGCAGGCGTTGCAGATAGAACAGCACCGGGCTGTTCACCGGCAAGGTGAATTCCTTGCCATCGGGCAGGAAGAAGGTTTCGCGCCCGGCATTGCGATCCGGCCCCTTGGCGACACCGACCAGCGCAACGTCCTCGATGCCCAGTCCCGCCAGCGCCTCCATCGCCGCGCCGAGCTGGCCCTTGCCGCCATCGACCAGCACCAGATCGGGCCAGTCGCCGCTGCTGCGATCGGGGTCCTCGCTCTGCGCGCGCGCGAAACGGCGTTCGAACACCTCGCGCATCATCGCATAATCGTCGCCCGGCACGGTCTCGGCGCGCTTGATGTTGAACTTGCGATAGGCCGCCTTGCGAAAGCCCTCGGGCCCCGCGACGACCATCGCGCCCAGCGCATTGGTGCCCTGGATATGGCTGTTGTCATAGACCTCGATCCGGTCGGGCGGGCCATCGAGCCCGAACAGTTCGGCCATTTCAGTGAGGTGCTTGGCGGTGCTGGCGCTCTCGGCGACGCGGCGCTGCAGCGCCTCGGTCGCGTTGCGCTGCGCCTGGTCGATCAGCCGCTTGCGCTCGCCGCGCTGGGGGACGAGCAGTTCGATCTTGCCACTGCGGTTGGCGGACAAGGCCTCGAGCATCAGATCGCATTCGAACGGCTGCCGGTCGGTCAGGATCAGCTTGGGCGCGGGCATGTCCTGATAGAATTGCATCAGGAAGCTGGTGAGGATTTCCGCTTCATCCATGTCCTGGACATGCGCAGGGAAGAAGCTGCGATGGCCCCAGTTCTGCCCGGGGCGGATGAAGAAGGCCTGGATGCAGACAGTGCCGCCCTGGCTCGCCATCGCGAACACGTCCGCATCTGCAATGCCCTGCGCGTTCACCGCCTGACTACCCTGGATAAAGGTCAGCGCCTTTAGCCGGTCGCGATAGGCCGCCGCGCTTTCGAAATCGAGCGCCTCGGCCGCCGCTTCCATCTTCGCGCCGAGCTTGGCCTGCACTTCGGTCGACTTGCCGGTGAGGAAGGCGCGCGCGTCGGCGACCAGCGCGGCATAATCCTGCTTGCTGATCCGGTCTACGCACGGCGCCGAGCAGCGCTTGATCTGGTAGAGCAGGCACGGGCGCGAGCGGTTGGCGAAGAAGCTGTCCGAGCAGGAGCGCAGCAGGAACAGCTTCTGCAGCGAGTTGAGCGTGCTGGTCACCGATCCGGCGCTGGCAAAGGGGCCGAAATACTGGCCCTTGTATTTCTGCGCGCCGCGATACTTCGACATGCGCGGAAAGTCGTGATCCTCGCGCAGCAGGATATAGGGGAAGCTCTTGTCGTCGCGCAGCAGCACGTTGTACGCCGGGCGATAGCGCTTGATCAGCTGCGCCTCGAGCAGCAGCGCCTCGGCCTCGCTGTTGGTGGTGACGATCATCATCGAGCGGGTGAGCGAGACCATGCGCTGCAACCGGCGTGGCAGCTTGTCGACCTGGGTATAGTTGGTGACGCGGTTCTTGAGCGCGCGCGCCTTGCCGACATATAGCACATCGCCGCGCGCATCGAGCATGCGGTAGACGCCGGGCCGCGTCGGCAGCGTTTTCAGCGTGTTGCGGATCGCAGCGATGCCGGTGTCGAGATCGGGCGCATCGGCGCCACGCACGCTGTAGGTCGCCGCTTCCTCGAGAAAGCGGTCGGGTGCGCGCGGGTTGCTGTCATTGGGATGAGCGGGACGGCCTGCCATAGCGTCGCATGTGGCGTGGCGCGGTCAGGAGGTCAATGGGGTGAAACCGATACCCCTCTCCCCAGCCCGGGAAAGGGTTGCGCAGACTTGATGGCTTGCTGGCTAGTCGGAGTTGGGAGAGGGGGAACCGGCGCTCCCGTTGCTCTGCCTCACCCTCATCCAACTGCGCCTAATCGGCTGCGCCGACAAGGCTCCGTATCCTTCTCCCCTCAAGGGAGAAGGGACAGGAGGATCAATTCAGCCGAGTGCCCAACTCGGCGACGGTGCGGTCGACCAACGCCTGGTCGGCCTCCGCGCCATGGTTCTCGGCGATCAGCTTCGCTGCAGCGCCGGTGGCGGCCTTGGCGACCTTTTCGCGGATCTCCGCGACCGCAGCGCGTTCAGCAGCGGCGATCTTGTCGGTCGCCATCTTCTGACGCCGCGCGATCAGGTTTTCGGCATCGGTGCGCGCCTTGGCGAGCACGGCTTCGGCTTCGGCCTCGGCGCGGGCGTTCATGTCGGCCGCTTCCTTGGAAGCCGAGGCCAGCTTCGCCTCATACTCGGCGCGGAGCTTTTCTGCGTCGGCACGAAGCGCCTGCGCCTCGTCGAGCTCGGCCTTGATACCGGCGATCTTGGCGTCGAGCGACGCGGCGACCGCAGCGGGCACCTTCTTCCACAGGATGATGCCGATCAGGACCAGCATCGCCGCAGAGACGAAGAAGGTGGCGTTGAGCAGATGGACGCCGCCGACCGAAGGATCGGCATGTTCGCCTGCTTCCGAGGCAAGAATGATGAGATCAAGCATCGGCCAGCGCTCCCTTGACCGCACGGTTGACCTGCGGTTTGGTGATCTTTGCCGGGGTCAGCCGGGCGACGATATCCTGCGCAGCCTCGACAGCGACCGCCTCGATCTCGGTCAGGGCCGCAGCCTGCTGGGCAGCGATCGCGGCCTCGGCATCGGCCAGCTGCGTGGCGATGCCATTGTCGGCAGCGCGCACCTTGGCTTCGGCTTCGCGAGCACCCTTGGCCTTGGCTTCCGCGGTCACGGCGAGCGCCGCATCACGGGCCCGGGCATGGGCCAGGCGATATTCTTCCTCGATCTCGTCGGCACGGGCGTGCGCGGCCTTGGCAGCGGCGATGTCGCCGGCGATCTTCGCCTTGCGCTGATCGACCGTGCCCTGGATCTTGGGAAACATCGAACGCCCGATCACGAAGTAAATCAGCCCGAACGTGATCACCAGCCAGAAAAGCTGCGACCCGTAAGTGGTCATGATCTGGTCTATCTGGGGCATATCGAAGCTATCCGTGGATCAGAATCTTGGGCGTGGACGGGGCCGGCGCGATGACCGGCCCCGGTCCGACACAAATCAGGCAACGAAGATCAGGATCATCGCCACGACGAACGCCAGCAGGCCGAGAAGTTCGGCAGCGGCGAAGCCGATGAACAGGCGGCCCTGCTGGCCGTCGGCAGCTGCCGGGTTGCGCAGGGCGCTTTCCAGGAACGAACCGAACACGTTACCCACGCCGATGGCGGCCATGCCGGCACCGATTGCAGCCAGGCCAGCGCCGACCAGTTTTGCAGCTTCTGCGTCCATTGTAATACTCCTTAAGAAACTCGATTGGATGGAAAATTTCAGCGAAAAGAGAAAGGCTCAGTGCAGGTTCACCGCGTCGTTGATGTACAGCGAGGTGAGCAGCGCGAAGACATAGGCCTGGACAACGGCGACCAGGATTTCGAGCGCGCTGATGCCGACCATCAGCGTCAGGCTGGGCAGGCCGACCAGCAGGCCATAGCCGATACCGGCATTGGTCGAGTTGATGACGAAGCCGGCAAGCACCTTGAGCAGGATGTGACCCGCCGTCATGGCAACGAACAGTCGCAGGCCAAGGCTGAACGGACGCACCAGGAACGACAGCAGCTCGACGACGAAGATGAACGGGATCATCGGGAGCGGCGTACCGTGGGGCACGAACAGCGAGAAGAAGTGGAAGCCGTGACGGGCAAAGCCGACGATCAGCACGATCGAGAAGCTGACGATGGCGAGCACGCCGGTGATCGTCAGATGGCTGGTCACGGTGAACGGATGCCCGCCGACCACGCCGATCGGGATCAGGCCGAGGATGTTGGCGAACAGGATGAACATGAACAGCGAGAATACGTAAGGCGCATACTTGCGGCCTTCGGCGCCGATATTGGCGGTCATCATGTCGTCGATAAAGCCGGTAAAGCCTTCGACCATGAGCTGCCAGCGGCCGGGCACCAGCTCGCGCTTCATGCCGCCCTGCATGAACACCCAGACCGCGACCAGCGTCAACAGCATCCACAGGGCGCTGTTGGTGAAGGTGATGGTCTGGCCAGCAAGCTCGAACCCACCATTGAAGATGGGCGCGATCTCGAACTGGTGCATCGGGTCGATTTTGCCTGACTCGGCTGCCACAACCTTACCTCTTCGTCTTAATCTTCAGACTTATCCTGCGGAGGCTGCTGATTTTTCAGCCCCGCCGAATATGCGTTGGAAACCCGGATGATGTTCCTGAAGGCCACGATGATCCCCAGAGCGAGGAACGTGATCAGGAGCCAGGGCGATGTGCCCAGCCAGCGATCGAACAGCCAGCCGAACAGCAAACCACCTGCAATTCCCCCCAGCAGATCGGCGAGCACCCGGTTGCCAAGTCGATAATTCGCATCGACCCCGCTCCCCTTGCCGCTCGCTTCGGCCTGCTCCCGCTGCGTGATATCGCGAAGCCGATCACCGATGTGATCGATCCGCGCGTCGCCGCCGACAGGGTCTTGCCCGGGTTCGTTCTCTGCCATGTGCTTTACTCCCTGTTATCGGGCCTGGGCCTACGATGTTCAAAAAGCACGCAACCGGCAGCGAGCGGACCCGCCAAGGCGCGGCCCGTTTAGAAAGGGCTGCTGCCCAAGTCAATGGTCATGCTGCGGTGCGAGAAGCTGCACAAAAAAGCCCGGATTTCCGACGAAATCCGGGCTTGATCTGGGTTAATTCGGCGGTGCGGCTCAGGGGCAGCGCGCATCGCGCACCGGCGGACCGGCGTCCCGAGTCTTCCAGCTGCCATCGGGCGCCTGGTATTTTTCCCCCGGTCTGGTGCGCGATATGGTGTTGCAGCCCGCGGTAAAAGCGAACTGCTCGACGGTCGAACCTTCGGCCGAAGCGCGCTCGGTATAGACCTGCTTGCGCTTGAGATTGATGTCACTGACCAGCTTCTGCAGCTGTGCATCGCCGCCGCTGACAATGCCCAGATAACCGTCCGGCTTCTCGCCGATGCTGCCATTCTCGCGCGCGGCTTCATAGGCCGGGTCGCGCTGTGCCATTGCGGGCATGGCGAGCCCCAGCGCCAGTGCGCCGAGCAGGCCAGCCTTGAAAATCGCCCTGTTCATCAGAAAATCTCCGCATTCTCGTCGATCACCTCTTTGGCCTTGCCATCGAGCCGATAGACGACTTCCTGTTTGATGTTGATGTTGAGGTTGATGACGATCGGCTTGTCAGGTGCCGTCACCGTCACACAGCCGCCCAGCAATGCGGTGGCCACTGCCATCACCGTCATCTGCCCCCACGGGTTCCTCAAAATCGCCATCCTGTTCATGCCCTTCATGGACGATCCTCGCTTTCTGGTGGCTGAATGCCCGGTTTTGCCGGCGTTGTCGAATTGGGCCCCGGATTGTTCACCTGACCAGGCAGCAGCCCGAGCACGCCGGGATCGGTGATATACTGCGTGTCGTAAAGCGACCGCGCCGATGTGATCAGCTGCAGGAAGGGTGCTGAAATCGTGACGTTGAATTGCAACGGCAGCTTCTCGACCTGGCGGGTGAGGAAATTGCGTGAGGCCCCCTCGCCCTGGCTGAGCCCGTCAAAGCGGATCTTGGTGATGACCTCGCCCGCCAGATCGCCGTCCATCTCGACGACGAGATAACGGTAACGCAGCGATCTCAGGGCGTTAAAGGCGAAATTGGCCATCGTGCCGAGGTCTTCATAGGTCAGCTCGCCGACATAGGCGAGCGTACCGCCATCGCCGATCACCTCGAGCCGGCCGCCGCGCACATGCCCGCCATCCTTGTCGAACACGATCGGGATCACGCCGGTAAACTGGCCGGTGGCGTTGATATTCTCGAAATCGAATCCGGCGAGAAACTGCGCCGCATCGACGCGGTCGACGCGGAACACAAGGCGGCGTGGCTCCTCGCTGACCAGATCGACCATCCCCGGATCGAGCAGCAGCCGTCCTCCCGCAAAGGGCCATTCGCCGCCCTCCACGCGCATCTTGAAGCCAGGCAGAATCTGATAGCGAATCAGCCCGCTATAGACCGCGAAGCCGGGATTGACCTGCGCCAGCCGCACGACCTGGCCCGGTCCGGTCTCGAAGCCGAGAAGATCGATAAACACGATCTCGCCCGCCAGCCCTGTTACCGGGCCGAAGGCGGCGGCGAAATCGAGCGAATCGGTGCGGAAGCGCCCGGTGCTCGACGTGACGCCGGTGGATGACCAGTCGATCCGACCCTGCCCGGTCACCATCCCGCGCGTGTTCGCGATGATGCCGAGCGCGATGTTGCTGACCATTTCGGGCTGGAGCCGGTCATCGAAAGTCAGCGCGTCGACGAAGAGATCGGCATGGCCGGTCACGCTGGCGAGGTCATGCGCGATGGCGACGCGCACCACGGGACGCAAGGTCTGCGGTTCGTCGAGAATGCCGGTCACTGCAATCCGGCCATCGGCGAGCGTCAGCCGCATGTCGTCGGTGATCAGCGGCTGGAACCGCGCGGGCGCCTGACGATCGCGCAGCAGCCATTCGTCGCCCTGCACATCGAGTACAGAATTCGCGAAAGACCAGCGCCCGCTGCCCCTGGTCAGTACCAGCGGGACTGCGCCGATGGTCGCCTCGGCATCGGAATAGGCTCCGCCGAGCGTTCCGCCGAGATCGACGCTGAAATCGCCCGCGGTAATATGCGTGCCCGATTGCGCCGGGCCGATCAGCAGATCGACGTCAGACAGCCGCGCGCTACCCGGAAAGTCGAACCGCACCGCGCCTGCTGCCAGCGCCAGGTCGGACGATCCCAGCTTGCCCTGTAACCGCGTCGGCCCTGAAAGCCGCGCCGCCATCTGCAGGCCGCGCGCGCCCGTCCGGACGATCGGTCCACTGCGATCGGGGCACAGGGTGAGCGCCTGCCGCCCGCTCACGAAATTCGAGACGCGCACGCGTTCCACACGCACGGTCTGGCACCCGTCATACATCGCAAGACCTGCTGCCTGGCTCCAGCGCCCCTGGAGCGGCAGCGCCAGCCCCTCGACCCGGCCGCCGGGCAATGGCCCCGACAGTCGCGCCGCGCCAGCAAAGCTCAGGCCGCCGCGTCCGTTCCACAACGCCTCGAACTGCGGCAGCGCCAGCGAGGCATCGCCCGCGCTATACGCGTCCATCGCCAGCTTGAGCGCATAGGCCCCCTGCCCGCGCGGGACAATGCGCAGCTGCGCGACGGGCAGCCCTGCCCCGCCGGTCGCAAGATTGCCCGCGAGCTGCCATTCCTCGCCCACGCGCCGGACGCTGAGGCTGTTGCCGCCGACCAGCCGCTCGCCCCGCGCCCCCGACAGCGACAGGCGCGGGATGGCGAGCGCGGTGTCGGTGCCGCGCGCGCGCGCATCGACCGTCATCGCCAGATCCGATCCCGGCAGTGCCCGCCGTGCAGCGCTCACCATGCGCTGCACCAGCGGCGCGATGGGGAGATTCGCGCTCGCCTTCACCGCCGTATCGAGCCCGGTCAGCCGCTCGCGCGCGACCGCCAGACTCTCGCCGCGCAGATCGCCCTCGAAGCGCAGATCGGGCGAGGCCTCGCCTAAGCGCACCACCGCCCTGCCCCTGGCGTCGAACCGCCGGAAACCAATTCCGGCAGTGGCAGGATCGGCCAGCGCGAGATCGACCTCACCGTCGACCTGCTGGCCTTTGATCATAAAGCTCAACCGTCCGCCCAGCCCATCCGCCGCAAAACCATCGGCCCGGATCGCGCCGACCGCAGGGATCAGCGCGCCTTCAACCCGGTCGAGCGCCGCATTGGCCTCTGCTCTGAGCGCGATCGAGGATTGACCGACAGCGACACCGCCCCGATCGCAAGCCAGCCCCGAAAAACGCATTGGTCCGCGAAAGGCAGGGCGTTCATTGGCGATGCTGACCGTTCCGAACAGGCTGGGCCGGTCGAGTGCGCAGCCCTGATAGGCGAGCCGCGCGCCGATCGCAGCGAGCTGTCCCTTGAAGCCGTCGCGCAGATTGCCCTGCCCATCGGCCTTGACCCCGATCGTGCCATAAGGGCTCTCGATCCGTACGCGCGCGTCGCGCAGCGTCAGGTCGAGCCGGGGCAGCCGGAAAGGCTCCTTGCTGTCGGTATAGAGCAGCTTGTCGAGGCTGCCGAAGCTGACGCGCCCCTTGTCCAGCCGACCATAGCCGCGCAATCCCTCGACGATTACCTGGTCGATGCGCAGTGCGAACAGCCCGCCGCTGACATCGACGCTCAGCCGCGCGATCGTCGCATCGGGGCGCTTCGGATCGCCGAGCACGAGGTTGCGCACCGTCTGCCGCCCGACGCCGATCGATTCGATATCGTAGCGCGCCTCGATGCCGCGCGCCTCGAGCTCGTTTCCGATGAGGTTGCGCGCGATATCCTCGCGCTGGGTCCAGGCGACCAGCCCCGCCAGGCCCAGCAATGCGACGCCGTACAGCGCCACGCGCAGCGGCCAGGCCATTCGCCGCCACGCACGGACCTGCCGCTCGGGCGGAATTGCCTCGGCCTGGGTATCGGGATCGCTCATCGTCACCTGAATGGCTTGCAAAGCATCGCGTTGCAACGACGCAGCGGCAAAGCCGTTCCGACAAAGCGTTTGCCCGTGCCGGGGCGAAAGATTAACTTCAAACCATGTCCTCTTCACTGCCCCTGCTGGCCGATGCCGAGCTGCCCGACTTTCCGGCGGGCGGGCATCACGGCGCAGGCCATCGCGCCCGGCTTAGGGAGCGGTTGCTGAACACCGACGGAACCGGGCTGCATGATCATGAAATCGTGGAATATCTGCTGACGCTGGCAATTCCGCGCCGCGACACCAAGCCGCTCGCCAAACAGCTGATCGACCATTTCGGCTCGCTCGCTGCCGTTCTCACCGCCGATGGCGACTCGCTGCGCGCCGTACCCGGCATGGGCGAGACCAGCGCCGCAGCGCTGAAGATCGTCCAGGTCGCGGCGCGTCGGCTGGTGAGCGAGCCCGTCCGCCGCCAGCCCATCCTGTCGAGCTGGCAGGCCTTGCTCGACTATCTGCGGCTCGACATGGCACATCTGACGCGCGAGCGGGTGCGCGTGCTGTTCCTCAACGCCAAGAACATGCTGATCAGCGACGACGTTATGTCCGAAGGCTCGGTCGATCAGGCGGCGATCTACACCCGCCAGGTGATCAAGCGCGCGCTCGATCTCGGCGCGGTGTCGCTGATCCTGGTGCACAACCATCCCAGCGGCAATCCGCAGCCGAGCAAGCAGGACATCCAGATCACCCGCGAAATCATCGAGGCGGGCAAGCGGCTGGGCATCGGCGTGCATGACCATATCATTATCGGGCTGGATGGCCATTCTAGCATGCGGTCGATGGGGCTGATCTGAGCGATCGTCAGCGCCCATCAACCGTCATCCTGAACTCGTTTCAGAATCCATCGTGCCTCAGCCGCTGAAGCCGCGTGGGGAGAAATGGACCCTGAAACGAGTGCAGGGTGACGATAGCAGCAAACGAGGTGCCCCGAACACGCCCCTTCCCCTCCTCCTCCGGTTCCGCCATAGACCCGCGCCATGCTCTCCCCCTCCCCCTTTGACGCGATCATCCTCGGCGCTGGCGCAGCCGGGCTGTTCTGCGCGGCGATCGCCGGGCAGCGGGGCAAGCGGGTGCTGGTGATCGACCATGCCGATGCGCCGGGGAAGAAGATCCTGATCTCGGGCGGCGGACGCTGCAACTTCACCAATATCCACACCCAGGCCGACCGCTATCTCAGCGCCAACCCGCATTTCGCCAAATCGGCACTGGGCCGCTACAGCCCGCAGGATTTCATCAATCTGGTCGATGCGCACGGAATTGCCTGGCATGAAAAGACGCTGGGCCAGCTGTTCTGCGACGGTTCGGCGAAGCAGATCGTGGCGATGCTGCTGGACGAGTGCGACAAGGGCGGCGTCACCATCGCGCTCGGCCATGCCATCCGCTTGGTCGAGCATGCCGATGGGCGCTATCGCGTCAGCTGGGGCGATCGCAGCGCCGAGGCCCCCGCCCTAGTCATCGCCACAGGCGGGCCCTCGATCCCGAAAATGGGTGCGACCGGCTTTGCCTATGATCTCGCGCGGCAGTTCGGCCTCAAGGTTGTCGAACCGCGCCCGGCCTTGGTCCCGCTGACGCTGGGAGGAGACGAGACGCTGTTCCGCTCGCTCTCGGGCGTCGCGACCGACGTCGTCGCGCGCGCGGGCAAGGCGCTGTTCCGCGAGGCGGCGCTGTTCACGCACAAGGGGCTGTCGGGCCCTGCGATCCTGCAGGTGTCGAGCTATTGGCGGCATGGCGATCCGGTAGCGATCAATTTCCTGCCTGATGCCGCCCCCGGCTGGTTGACCCAGGCCAAGCGCCAGCAACCCCGGGCGACGCTGCGCAGCACGCTCGGCGCCATGCTGCCCGACCGGCTAGCCGCGACGCTGAGCGACCGAATCGGCGGCGATGCGCGGCTCGCGGATACACCCGACCGGGTGCTGGGCGAAGCAGAGAGGCGGCTCTCCAGCTGGACCTTCCACCCCAACGGTACCGAGGGCTATGCCAAGGCCGAAGTTACCGCGGGCGGCATCAGCACCGACGGTCTGTCTTCGCAGACCATGGAGGCACGCAAGGTGCCGGGCCTCTATGCGATTGGCGAAGCGGTCGATGTCACCGGCTGGCTGGGCGGCTATAACTTCCAATGGGCATGGGCGAGCGGGCATGCCGCAGCAGCGGCAATTTAAACCCAATTTGGTGGTAATTTGCCCCATCTGCCCGCTCTTCAACCGATTGCACAAACATCCATAATGGATATTTCTTTGTGCGATCGCTTTGCATAAGCGAAAATTTACCAATTCGGCCGATGGGTATCGGCGATGTCGGCGTCTTTGCCTCCCTTACAAGGCCCTGCACGGCCAGCTGATAGCGGGATCAGCCTTGCCGTGCTCGTTCAGGGGGCGGTAGTGACGCTCGCGCTGCTGGCTGCCATGCTGGCGCCACCCGAGGAAGGACCGATGATGGTCATTCCGCTGGACGGTGAAGGCATGGGCCAGACGATAAGCTGGGCATCGGGTAACGGGGCCGCCTTGATCGGCACAGGCCCCCTGCCCGGTTCGATCCTGGTCTATGGCAAGCGCAAGCAGGTCACCGAAGCCGCCTGGCATCATAACGGCCTTGTCATCAAGGCACCCGCAATTTTCTGCGGCAGTTTGTCCTCTACACCCAGGAAGAGTTGAGCGTCGCATGGAACTGACAGGTATTCGCAAGAATGGCGCCTTCGCGCTGATCGTCATCGCATGGCTGTGTGTGGCCGTGATCGCCGGCATCAGCCTGTACACCGCCAGTGGCTGGGCTCCGGTTGCTATCGCAGTCGCCGTCACCCTTATTCCGAGCGTGATCGTGCGCAGCGGCCGTGCCGACAGCACCGCACGCATCATTCTCGGCGGCACCATGCCCGTCTATCCCGCGATCATGCTCTATCAGGCAGCCGGATCCAGCCTGCAGATGGACGTCCATATGGTGTTCTTCGCACTGCTGGCCACATTGGTGGTGATGTGCGACTGGCGCGCGATCGTCGCCGGCACGGCCGTGATCGCGGTGCATCATCTGGGCGCGAACCTGCTGATCCCCGCCTGGGTCTTTCCCGATGGCGCCGACCTGCCGCGCGTCCTGCTGCATGCCGTCATCGTGCTGATCGAGGCAGCGGTGCTCATACAGATCTCGCTGCAGCTGGAACAGATGATCGAGCGGCAGGCCGAAGCCAGGCGCGAGGCCGAACGGCTGGAGCAGGAAGCCGCCAGCACCCGCGACGCCATCGCCGCCAAGCAGAATCAGGTCATCGGCGCGCTCGGCCGGGGGCTCAAGGCGATGGCGCGCAACGACCTGACCGCGCGAATCGACCAGGCCTTCCCGGAAGAATATGAACAGCTTCGCGCCGATTATCACGATGCGCTCGAGGGAATGCGCCAGTCGCTCGAGAAGATTTCGGGCGTGGCGACGCGCATCGACGAGAGCGCGGGCGATGTCAGCCATGCGTCGAACGACATGGCCGATCGCACAGAACGGCAGAGCGCCACGCTGCACGACACCGTGGCGACCATCCGCACAGTCAGCGACTCCATTTCAGACACCGCCAATCGCGCGGTCGAGGCGCGGCATGTCCTCGACGCAGCGCAGGGCGAGGCAGAAAAATCGGCCGGTATCGTCGAGCGCGCTCGCGTGGCGATGACCAATATCGAGCATTCGGCGCGCGAGATCGACCAGATCATCGAAGTCATCGAAGGGCTGTCGTTCCAGACCAACCTGCTCGCGCTCAATGCCGGCGTCGAGGCAGCACGCGTCGGCGAGGCGGGCAAGGGCTTTGCCGTGGTGGCATCCGAGGTGCGCGCGCTTGCACAGCGCTCGGCCGATGCCGCGCAGGACATCAAGACCAAGATCGGCGCGTCGAACGAGCAGATTGCGCTGGGCGTGTCGGTGGTCAGCGAAACCAGTGAGACGCTCGAGCGGATCACCACGCGCATCCTGCAGATCAGCGAATTCGTGGCGACCATTGCCGGATCGGTGGAAAGCCAGGCGGCGAGGCTGCGCGAGGTCAACGGCACCGTGGGCGCGCTCGACGGCATCACCCAGCAGAATGCCGCGATGGTCGAGGAAACCAGCGCCGCCGCCCGGTCGCTCGCCGAACAGTCGCGCACCCTGGCGCAGGAAATCAGCCGTTTCCGGCTGCAGCAAACCGGCTCGTATCACGCAGCGCCAGCGCTGGCGCGCGCGGCCTGATGGCGACCTATTAGGCCCAATCAGCGGGTGCGGCAGCGTCCGGTGTTGGTGTTCTCGATCGTGCCATCGTCATCGTAGCGGATTTGCATCGTGAAGCCGTCCGCTGCGATCGAGCGGATGGTCGCAGCATACCATTTGTTGTCGCTCCACAGACAGGCAATCCGGCTGCCGGGCTGCCAGTCGAACCGCCGGACCGTGCTGGCCTGCCGCGTCTCGACATCGCCATCGTCGAAGCGGATGGTAACCAGAGTGCCGGTCCGCGATTCAATCACGCCCGGATAGAGAACGCTGCTGCCGCGCCATGGCGAAAGCACCCAATCGCCCACTTCCTGCGCCTGCGCCACGCCCGGCAGGACCAGCGCCCCCATGAACGCCGCTGCAACAGCTAATGCCGCCTTGATCCCCAAACCACCTCTCCTTGTGGCAGAAGGATACACCCAAATCGGAGGCAATACAAATGAGGGGCTTGGGTCTCGGGCGAATATGATTGTGCCCGCGCCGCAAATCCGCTAGGGGCGCAGCCTTGCAGCGAAGCCGGATTTTGGGCCTCGCGCGCGGTTTCGCCGATGATGCGGAACCTTCGCATCATCACACGAATTGAAATCCCATGCCTTTTGATACCGTTCCCGCCGTTCTGTCGGACGCGCTTGATGCGCACGGCTATGACACGCTCACCCCCGTCCAGCAGGCCGTGCTGGAATCCGAAGCGCAGGGCCGCGACCTGATCGTCTCGGCGCAGACCGGATCGGGCAAGACCGTCGCCTTCGGGCTTTCGATGGCGCCAGAGCTGATCGGCGAGGATGGCCGCGTTCGCCAGGGCACGGCGCCGCTGGCGCTGATCATCGCGCCGACGCGCGAACTGGCGCTGCAGGTCAGCCGCGAATTCATGTGGCTCTATGGCCCTGCCGGTGCGCGCATCGCGACTTGTGTCGGCGGCATGGACGCCTCGCGCGAGCGGCGCAACCTCGGCTATGGTGCGCAGATCGTCGTCGGCACGCCTGGGCGCCTGCGCGATCACCTCGAGCGCGGCGCACTCGATCTCTCGGCGCTCAAGGTCGCGGTGCTCGACGAGGCCGACGAGATGCTCGACATGGGTTTTCGCGAAGACCTCGAAGAAATTCTCGACGCAACGCCCGAAGGTCGCCGGACGCTGCTATTCTCGGCCACCATGCCCAAGCCGATCGTGGCTCTGGCCAAGCGTTATCAGCACGATGCGCACCGTATCTCGACGGTCAGTGAAGAGCGCGGCCATGGCGATATCGACTATATCGCCTGCACAGTCGCGCCATCGGACACCGAAAATGCCGTGGTCAACCTGCTGCGCCTGTACGAGGCGGAGACCGCAATCCTGTTCTGCGCGACGCGCGACAATGTCCGCCATCTGCATTCGAGCCTGATCGAGCGCGGCTTCTCCGCCGTCGCGCTGTCGGGCGAGCACAGCCAGAACGAGCGCAACCAGGCGTTGCAGGCCCTGCGCGACCGCCGCGCGCGCGTCTGCGTGGCGACCGACGTCGCCGCACGCGGCATCGATCTGCCCGGCCTGTCGCTGGTCATCCATGTCGAGCTGCCGCGCGATGCCGATACGCTCAAGCACCGTTCGGGCCGCACGGGCCGTGCGGGCAAGAAGGGCACCGCGCTGATGATCGTGCCCTATCCGCGCCGTCGTCGCCTCGAACAGATGCTGCGCGGCGCGAACATCCCCGCGCAATGGATCAATCCGCCTTCGGCCGAAGACATCCGCCAGGCCGATCGCGAGCGCCTGCTCGAGCGGCTCCGTGCGCCCGTCGAGGCCGAGGAGGCCGACCGCGAACTCGCCCAGGCGCTGCTGGCAGAACGCAGCGCCGAGGACCTCGCCGTGATGCTGGTCCAGGCGCACCGGGCACAGATGCCCGCGCCCGAAGAGTTGCTCGATGCCTCGGCCCCGCCGCCGCAGCGCGAGCGTGGCCCCCGCCCCGGCTTCGAGGACACGATCTGGTTCGAGATGAACATCGGCCGCCGCCAGAATGCCGATCCGCGCTGGCTGCTGCCGCTGCTCTGCCGCCGGGGGCACATCACCCGCGGCGAGATCGGCGCGATCCGCCTGGGCGATGACAGCACCCATTTCGAAATCCCGCGTGCGGTTGCGGATCGCTTCGCCGAGGCGGTCAAGCGCACCTCGGGCGGCGAGGATGGCGACGAGGGCAGCGTGATGATCACCGCCGCCGATGGTCCTCCCGCCTATCGCCCGCGCTCGGGTCCGCCGCCGCGTGGCGATCGCCGTGGCGGATCGGGATCGGGCAAAACGGGTCGCAGCAATGCGCCGCTGAGGCCGCGCTACGAAGCGCGCACCGATGGCGACCGCCGCCCGCCGCGCGAGGATGGCGAGCGCAAGCCCTATGGCGACCGCAAGCCTGCGGGCGATCGCAAGCCTTTCGGCGACAAGAAGCCGTTCGGGGACAAGAAGCCCTTTGGTGACCGCAAGACCTTTGGCGACAAGAAGACCCAGGCCGATCGCGCCTCCTATGCCGATCGTCCTGCACGCGGTCCGCGCAGCGATGCGCCACGCGCTGGCGGCCCTGGCGGCAAGCCCCGCTTCGATGGCAAACCGCGTCCGGCGGGCAAGCCAGGCGCAAAGCCCTTTGCCAAGCGCCCCAAGGGCTGAGGGGTTCTACAGGGTTAGCGGACTCTGCCGACCTGCGCCCCTCCCTCTCAGGCAGGGGGTACGCGCGACATCAGGGCCTTGAGACGTCGGGACGCTCCACCGTCTCCCCGCCCAGCGCGCGGTAGAGCGTCACGCGATTGCTCGCCTCGACCAGCTGCGTCGTCAGCAGCGTGCGCTGCGCCTGATAAAGCGAGCGCTGCGCATCGAGGCTGGTGAGGAAGCTGTCGAGCCCACCGCGATAGCGCATGTCGGTCAGGCGGAAGCTGTCCTCCGCCGCATCGACGAACGAGCGGTTGGCGCGCAACTGCTCGGAAATCGTGCCGCGCCGCGCCAGCGCATCGGCAACATCACGGAATGCCGCCTGGATCGCGCCTTCATAGCCCGCCAGCGCCGCATCGCGCTGCGCCTGGGTCTGCGCGACGCCTGCGCGCGCCGCCCCCCCGGCGAAGATCGAATAGCGCACCGTCTCACCCACAGAATAGTTGAACGCCGCGCCGGTAAACAGGGTGGAGAGCGCGTTGCTCGCCAGGCCCGCCAGCCCGGTCAGCGTGATGCGCGGGAACAGCGCGGCGCGCGCTGCACCGATCTCCGCGTTGGCGGCGCGCAGTTCATATTCGGCCTGCAGCACATCGGGGCGACGCAGCAATATGGTCGAATCGAGCCCGGCGGGCAGCACCCGCACCGCGTCGCCTGCATCGGCGATCGATTGCGGCAGCAGCGCCTCGTCGAGTGGCGCGCCCACCAGCAGTTGCAGCGCATTGATGTCCTGCGCCAATGCCGTGCGCTGCTGCGCGATATCGGCCTCGGCCGTCGCGAGGATCTGCTCGGCCTGGCGCAAATCGGTGCGCGGGGCGATGCCACCATCGAGCCGCAGCCGGGTCAGCTTCACCCGCTCGCGTGCGTTGGCGGCGGTGTCCTCGGCGAGCTTGAGCAGCGACCTGTCGGCGGCATAGGTAAGCCAAGCATCGGCAATATCGCCGATGAGCGTCAGCCGGGTCGCGCGCGCCGCCGCTTCGGTGCCGAAATAGCGGTTGAGCGACGCATCCGACAGCGACTGCAACCGCCCGAACAGGTCGAGTTCGAACGCGGTGGTGCTGAGATCGGCGGTATAGCGCGTGCCCGCGGTCGAGCGGCTCGCCGACGGGTTGTTGCCGATATCGATATCCTGATTGCGGTTCTGATTGGCGGTGCCATTATCGAACTGCGTACGGTTGGCCTGCGCGCTGATCTGCGGCAGCTGCGCCGCGCGCTGGATGCGGAACTGCGCGCGCGCCGCCTCGATATTCGCAGCTGCCACCCGCAGGTTGCGATTGTTGGCCAGCGCCCGCTCGATCACCTGCACCAGCCGCGGATCGGCAAAGACCTCGCGATAGCTCATCACCGGCAGCGCGGCTTCGCTTTGCGCGAGATAGGCATCGCCCGCCGGCCAGGAGGCGGGTACCGGCAGGTCCGGCTGGACATATTTGGGTGCCATCGAACAGCCCGCGAGCAGCGCCAGCGCGATCAGGGGACCAGCACGTTTCATGCAGTGCCCTCACCCGAGCTGATTCCGGCGGGCTTCGGCTCGCCGATATGCAGCTTCTTCAGCGTGTCGCGCGTCGTCCGGCGGACGAGCACGAAGAACAGCGGGATGAAGAAGATCGCCAGCACCGTCGCGGTCAGCATGCCGCCGATCACCGAGGTGCCGATGGCGATGCGGCTGTTTGCGCCTGCCCCGCTCGACAAGGCCAGCGGCAGCACGCCGAAGATGAAGGCAAGGCTGGTCATCAGGATCGGGCGGAGACGCAGGCGCGCCGCTTCCAGCGCCGCATCGATCACCCGCGCGCCTCGCTTTTCCGCCTGTTCGGCAAATTCGATCACCAGGATGGCGTTCTTCGCCGCAAGCCCCATCGTCGTGAGCAGGCCGATCTGGAGGTACACGTCGTTTTCCAGCCCGCGCAGCGTCACCGCGAAGATTGCTCCGACAAGCCCGAGCGGGATCACCAGCATCACCGCGACAGGAATCGTCCAGCTCTCATAAAGCGCAGCAAGGCACAGGAAGACGACGAGCAGCGACAGCGAATAGAGCAAGGGAGCCTGGCCCGAGGACAGCCGCTCCTGGAACGACAGGCCCGACCAGGCAACGCTCACGCCCGGAATCTGCTTAGCGAGTTCCTCAATGCGGTCCATCGCCGCGCCCGAGCTCTGCCCCGGAGCCGCCTGGCCCTCGTACTGGAAGCTGGGATAGCCCTGGAAGCGCGACAGCGTCGTCGGGGTGGTCGACCAGCGGGTGCGGGCAAAGGCGCTGAACGGCGCCATCTGGCCGTCATTGCCGCGCACGAACCATCGGCCGATATCGTCGGGCGTCGCGCGATAGGGCGCATCGGCCTGCACGAACACGCGCTTGACCCGTCCGCGGTCGATGAAATCGTTGACATATTGTCCGCCCCAGGCAGCGGACAAGGTGGTGTTCACGTCGTTCTGGTTCAGCCCCAGTGACGCCAGCTTGGGCTGGTCGATATCGACCTGCAGCGTCTGCACATCGGGCAGCTCGCCGAGCCGAACCCCTGCCAGGACGGGATCGTTCTCGGCCAATTCCAGCAGCTTGTCGCGCGCTTCTGCGAACTCTTCCCGGCTCATGCCGCTCGTGTTCTGCAATTGCAGGCTGAAGCCGTTGGTCTGGCCCAGGCCGCGGATCGCCGCAGGCACCAGCACGTTGACCTGCGCGTCGCGAAAAGCCGAAAACGCCTTGTTGGCGCGCTCGGTAATCGCATCTGCACTGTCGTCCTTGCCGGTACGCTCGGACCAGTCGACGAAATTGACGAAGCCCTGGCCGGTATTCTGCCCCGCCGCGCCCTGCCCGCCGCCGGCGACGCTGAACATCACCGCAATGTTCTTGCGCTCGTCGTTCAGCATATATTTCTCGATCGCCAGTTGCACCTCGCGCGTGCGGCCCTGCGTGGCACCAGCGGGAAGACGGAATTGCAGCCGCGCCGCGCCCTGGTCCTCGATCGGCAGGAAGCCGGTGGGCAGCCGCACGAACAGCGCCACCAGCAGCACCAGCACGATCGCGTAGATCGCCAGGAACAGCCATTTGCGATCGACCACCTTTTCGACCGCGGCGACATAGCGATCGGTCCCGCGCGCAAAGCCATGGTTGAACCAGTGCTGCGCGCGTTCCAGCTTTTCCGCGCCCCACGGCCAGAAGCGGTGCATGCGGCTCTCCGGATCGGTGCCGTCATGCCTTTTCTGCTTGAGCAGCGTCGCGGTGAGTGCGGGGCTGAGGATCAATGCGACGAGCGCAGACAGCACCATGGCCGAAACGATGGTGATCGAAAACTGGCGATAGATCACCCCGGTCGACCCGCCGAAAAACGCCATCGGCAGGAACACGGCGGACAGCACCACGGCGATGGCGACCAGCGCGACCTGTATCTCGCCCATCGACTTGATCGTCGCTTCCTTGGGCGTCATCTCGGGATTTTCCTCGAGCAGGCGCTCGACATTCTCGACCACGACGATCGCGTCGTCGACCAGCAGGCCGATCGCCAGCACCAGCCCGAACAGGGTCAGCGTGTTGATCGAGAAATCGGCGAGATAGAAGATCGCGAAGGTTCCGAGCAGCACCACCGGCACCGCGATGGTCGGGATCAGTGTCGCACGCCAGCTTTGCAGGAACACGAACATGACGATGACGACCAGGATCACCGCCTCGATCAGCGTCTGCACCACCTCCTCGATCGAAAGGCGGATAAAGGCCGTCGAATCATTGGCATAGGCGACATTGTAACCGGGGGGGAAGCTCGCCTTGGCGTCCGCAACCGCCTGTTTGACCAGATCTGCGGTGGCGAGCGCGTCGGCACCGGGCGCCAGCGAAATCGCAAGGCCCGCGCCCGGATGACCGTTGATGCGGCTCGACGCCGAATAGTTTTCCGCGCCCAGCTCGACCCGAGCGACATCGCCCAGCGTGACGATCGCGCCGGTCTGCTCCGACTTGAGGATGATCGCCTTGAACTCGTCAACGGTGCGCAGCCGCGATTGCGAGGTCACGGTCGCGTTCAGCCGGTTGCTCTCGGGCTGGGGAAGGCCACCGACCTCGCCTGCCGCGACCTCGGTATTCTGGTTGCGGATCGCGGTGATGATGTCGCCCGGCATCAGCCCGACCGACGCTAGCCGGTCCGGATCGAGCCAGATGCGCATCGCATATTGCGAGCCGAACACATTGGTCTCGCCCACGCCTTCGATGCGCGACAGCGTGTCCTGCAAGTTGGAGACGAGAAAGTCGGAAACGTCGATATTGGTGCTGCGGTCGGTCTCGTCATAGACGCCGACGATGAACAGGAAGTCCGGGTTGGACTTGGTGACGCGCAACCCCTGCTGCTGCACCTGCTGCGGCAACCGGGCGAGCGCCTGTTGCACCTGGTTCTGCACCTGAACCTGCGCGATATCGGGATCGGTGCCCTTTTCGAACGTCGCGCTGATCGTCACTTGCCCGCGCGAGGTCGAGCTCGAGTTGAAATACAGCAGCCCGTCGATGCCGGTCAGCTGCTGCTCGATGATCTGGGTGACGCTGTTTTCCAGCGTCTCGGCCGAAGCGCCGGGAAAGGTCGCACGTATATTGACCTGTGGCGGGGCAACATCGGGATATTGCTCGACCGGCAGCAGATAGATCGCGCCGATCCCGGCGAGCATCGTGATGATCGCCAGCACCCAGGCAAAGATCGGCCGTTCGATGAAGATGCGCGACATCGCCGCGCCTCAGCTTTTCTTGTCGGGTCGGGGTGCCGCGATCACCTGCGGCTTGCTGGCGGGGACGGGACGGACGGGCGCGCCGGGCTTCACCTTGCCCAGACCCTGCACGATCACCTTGTCGCCGGGCTTGAGACCCTGGGTCACGACCCAGTCATTGCCGACCGCGCGCTCGGCCTTGACCTTGCGCTCGGTTGCCTTGTTGCCGGTACCGACAACAAACACGCTCGCCTCGCCGCGCGCATTGTGGGTGACCGCGGCCTGCGGCACCAGGATGGCGTTGGTGTTGATCGCCTGGTCAAAGCGCGCGCGCACGAACATCCCCGGCAGCAGCAGCCCCTGCGGATTGGCAAAGCGGGCGCGCAGCGTGACCGTTCCGGTGGCGGCGTTGACCATCACTTCGGAGAATTGCACGACCCCGCGCGGCCCATATTCGCTGCCATCCTCGAGGATCAGCGACACCTCGGCGCTCGCAGGCACTGCCCCACCCTGCGCCAGCGAGCGGCGCAGCGCGAGCAGATCGGCGCTCGACTGCTGGATATCGACGAACACCGGATCGACGCCCTGGATCACCGCCAGCGGCTCGACCTGGTTGCCCGTGACCAGCGCACCCACGGTGAAGAGCGAACGACCGATGCGACCGCTGATCGGCGCAGGCACGCGGGTGAACTGCAGGTTCACATTGGCGGTCTGCACCTGCGCCCGGCCCTGCTGCACCGCGGCGGCGGCCTGGCGCGCGGCGGCCTGCGCATCGACATAGTCCTGCATCGCGACCGCCTGCGCTTCGGCCAGTGGCTTCAGACGCTCGGCACGGATGCGCGTGGCCTCGGCATTGGCGATGGCGCTGTTGAGGTTGGCGCTGGCCTCGGCGGTCGCCGCGCGATAGAGCCGCTGGTCGATCTCGTACAGCGTCTGCCCGGCGCGGACATAGGCGCCTTCGGTGAAGAAACGCCGCCGGATCAGGCCGGTGACCTGCGGACGCACCTCGGACATCTCGAACGCGGCGATGCGGCCTGCAAGCTCGACCGCGACCGGCACCGAACTGGTTTTCGCGACAACAAAGCCGACCTCTGGCGTCGGGCGCTGCCGCCCCTTGCCCTCATCGCCCGCAGAACAACCGGCGAGCGCCAGCGCCGCCAGGCCGGTAACGGCATAGCGCGCAAGAAACGTTCGTGTGGGGCGAACGGAAAGCGGAATGGCTAACTCGCAGAAACCTGGGGGACACCGTATACGATGGTTACTTCGTATCTAGCTGGTTAACCCATGATAGGGCAAGATTGTTTCCTGGTTCGCACATTTTTTGCCGGATTTCGCTAAAAACAAAGGCTCAGGCGTGGCCAACCTCCTTGATCGGCACGCTGGCATCGGCGAGTTGTTCAAGATCGAGCGGGATAGCGTCGAGAATGGCCTTGCGGCCTTGGACATAATCCTTGGTGGCATTGACGCAATCGAGCGCGATGACCTTGCCCCCGCGCAGATACACGACCGAGAAGCTGCGGCTCGCCGGATCGCCGCGCACCAGCTCCTGATCATAATCGACCGAAAGGCCCACGGTCTGCAGCCTGAGATCATACTGGTTAGACCAGAACCAGGGAATCGCGTTATAGGCCTGCGCCTGATCGAGAATGTGCGCTGCGGCAACCTTCGCCTGGTCATTGGCATTCTGCACCGATTCCAGCCGGATGACCCGATCGTTCGCAAATGCATTGGCATGCGCGGCGCAATCGCCGATCGCATAGACATGCGGCAGGCTGGTGCGACAGAATTCATCGACATCGACGCCGTTGCCGCCGGCCGCTCCGGCGCTGATCAGCGGGCCCGTCTGCGCGATGATGCCGATGCCGACGATGATCATGTCCGCCGCAATCCGCTCGCCATTGCCGCATTGCACCGCAACGGCATGACCAGAATCATCGGTTTCGATATGGTCGACGGTATAGCCGGTGCGCAGATCGACACCGTGCGCGCGGTGCTCTTCCTCGAAAAACGCCGACAGCGCGGGGCCGGCGACGCGCGACAGCACCCGATCGAGCGCCTCGATCAGCGTCACCTGCTTGCCGAGCTTGCGCATCACCGCGGCCGCTTCCAGCCCGATATAACCCCCGCCGATGATGGCAATGCTCTGGGTCGTCTCCATGCGCGCCATGATCTTGTCGACATCGGCGCGGGTGCGCACGGCGAACACGTTGCGCGCATTGCTGCCTTGGCAATCGAGCATGCGCGGGGTGCCGCCGGTGGCCCAGATCAGCGTGCCATAGCCCACGCTCGCACCGCCGCTCAGCGTCAGGCTGTGCGCCACCGGATCGACCGCGGTGACGCGCTTGCCGAGCTGCAGGTCAATTCTCCGCTCGGTCCAGAAGGCTTCGGGGCGCAGCAGGATGCGGTCGAACGGCTTGTCGCCCGCCAGATATTCCTTGGAGAGCGGCGGCCGCTCATAGGGAGGGAAGGATTCGTCGCCGATCAGACCGATCGTGCCCTCAAAGCCCATCTGGCGCAGGCAGATCGCGGCCTGGGCTCCGGCATGGCCTGCCCCCACGATCGCGATGTCATAGCTGTCCTGCACGGCACTCCCTCCTCAAGATCCCGCCCCTGCCCTTACGGCATCGCCAGCCATCTGCCGGTTGCGGTCGCGGAAAACAAGCCCGCAAGCGACGCAGGCAATTCTTGGCGCAGACAAAGTGCAATTTGGTTTGACCGCGGCGCATCGTCCAATTATAGGGCGCGACCTGCACCGGCCAATGGCCCGTGCCTGCCGGGATGGCGGAGTAGCTCAGCTGGTTAGAGCGGCGGAATCATAATCCGTAGGTCGGGGGTTCAAGTCCCTCCTCCGCTACCATTCCTTCAAGACATTCGGTGCACCGACCCTAGAGTCGCAGCTCTCGAGCCGGAGAGGGTCATGATCGATTCGGCCACATGACGGCTGGCCAGCTGCCGCTGCGCGCCGCTCCCCCGGAAGCTTGGCCAGAGTGCCCACTGCGCGTGCGGTGTTTTTCGACGAACCTCGTGATCAGCCAGCATTCCTGCCATCCGCATCGCGGGAGCGCGCCGTACAGATACAAAATAGCGCAGCGATATGCCTGATTTATAACATAATGTCTGGACAGGCGGCTCAGCCTGCCGATAGGCAAAGCGACAGGGCGCGGGGTTGATCGGTCGAACCGTGCCGTCATGCGGGTGATGCGGTCATTAACGGGCAATTTTCTTGAGCCAGCCGGATCAAACTGAGCGCAGGCTCGATGGCTGGAAGGCCATTGCGGGCTATTTTCGCCGCGACCGCACCACCGTGATGCGATGGGCGCGCGAACGCGACCTGCCCGTGCACCGTTTGCCCGGCGGCAAGCAGGGTTCGGTCTTCGCCTATGAGCATGAGCTTGCATCCTGGGCCGGGCGTGCGGAGCAGCGCGACCTGGACAGTCCGGCCGATCAGCCGCCGCCGCAGGTTCCGGCAGCAAGCGACCCGCCGCCGCAGAATGCCGTGCCTTCGAGCGTCGCCCCTTCCCCGGCAGCGCGCGGGGGCAAACGCCTTTTCGTCGGTGCAAGCGTGGTCACCGCCATCGGCGCGCTGGTCGTTGCGACCGTCATGCTGACTGACATGCTCGCGCCTGGCCCGTCGCCGATCGAGCGGGCCGCAGCCCTGCCGCACAACAAAACCGTTACCGACGATTATGTCGCCGCGCGCGACCTGTGGGCACGGCGCACCCCCGAGGACCTGCGCCGTGCCATCGCGCTGTACGAAAAGGTGATCGCCGCGGACAAGGATTTCGCCCCGGCCTATGCGGGCCTGGCCGAGGCCTGGCTGATCTATCGCGAATATGGCGCGGCGACCGAAAGCCGGGCGTACAGCGCCGCCAAGTCGGCGGTCGAACAGGCGCTCGCGCTCGACAACCAGCTCGCGGCGGCGCATCGCGCCAACGGCTTCATCCAGTATTGGTGGAGCTACGATGCGCAGCGATCGGTCGATTCCTTCCGCCGCGCGCTCGCGCTCGACCCGCGCGACGGGCTGACCCATTTCTGGTACGCTAATGTCCTGTCCGATCTCGGCCAGGATGCCGCCGCGCAGCGCGAATATGATACCGCGCAGCTGCTGCTGCCCGGAACCCCCGCCATCGCGGTCGAGCGCGCCTGTGCGCACTGGCAGGCGGGGCGCGACCGGCGCGCGGTGATGGAGCTCGAGCAACTGAAGTCGCAATATCCTTCGGACGCCACCATCCGCAACTGCCTGGCCTGGGCGCATATCTCGCGCGGCGACATCAAGGCCTATGCGCGTGAATATCGCGCGCTGGCGGCGCTGCGCGGGGTACCGGAAATGAAGCGCCTGTCTACCCAGCTCGATGCGGCCATCGAGCGCAATCCGTCCACGGCGCATCTGGTCCTAGTCGCCGAGGCGCGACGCGAATTTGCCGAGGGCGAGCGCAAGACCCGCATGACGCCCGCCTTCCACGCCTCGTGCATGGGTGACCGCGCGACCCTGGTGACCCTGCTCAAGCAGGCAGCGACGCTGGGCGAGCGCTGGTATTCGGCAACGCTGAACAAGCGCATCGCGGAAAAGTGGCGCGGCGATGCCGAGGTGCAGCGGCTGCTGCGCAAGGTGGTCATCGCGACACCCAGGGTCGATCTGTCCTGATGTAACGCCGCACCGGGCGATATATCTGCGATTTCCCGTCATTTGCGACAATATGCCACAGCCGCGATAGGCATCATCGCGCCTAGACTGGTAGCGGTCTGATCGACGGTGTGCGGGGTAATTCGTCGACCCAAAACGGCTGCTGGCCAACCTTCGTGCCCGCGCATCGGCGATCAGGCCACCGATGATCCCTTGTGGAGCGATCCATGGCGCGAACCTGGCTGGTCCTGCTGCTGATTCTGGCGGTGGCAGCGCTCGCGCTCATGGTGCCGCGTGGAACGGCGCGCGCGCAGCGGCTGGAATTTGCCTCGCCCAGCGATACAGCCCTCAAGGGCAGTGTACACCGCGTACAGGCCGATCTCGCCCGCAATGTCGATAGCTGGCACGGCGCGCGCGATTGCGGTTCGCCGGCCCGAGCCCGCGCCGCGCTCAAGCCCGCGCTCGCGCAATGGCTCGGCCGCCGGATGACCGATCGCCCCATGCAGCGGCTGGCGCGCTGGGGCTATCATTCGGGTGAGATCTGGCACGAGGCGCAGGTGATCGACGGCCAGCCGCAATGCCGCGCCGGCTTCCGCCGCGTGATCGCCTTTGCGGAATTTCGCTAGAGCTGTTGGTCAGGCCTGCGCCAGCAGCTTCTCGCTCATTTCCCACAGCCGTTCGGCGCTGTCCTGGTCGACCGCGTGCGGCTCGACATCGCGATAGCGCACCGGCTGCTCGCCCGAGAGCGCAGCGATGTTGCAATCCTCGCAATAGACCCCGCCCTTGCCGTCGAGCAGCGGGCTGGTCGCCGCCCAGAGCGTGGTCGTGCAGCCCTGACTCGGCGTCTTGAACATGGCGCGGGCGCCGTCGGAAATCTCGCCCTGTTCGTTGAGCCAGCCGAGCACGATCATTTCCTCGGTCGGCAGATGGCGCTGCAGCGGGGTGAAGATTCCGCCTGGATGCACCGCGAAAGCCTCGCCGCCGCTCTCCTTCAACCGCGCATTCATGCCCAGCGCGAACAGGCTGTTCGCGGTCTTGGACTGGCCATAGGCCTTCCACTTGTCATAGCTGCCATCGGTCCAGTTGGGATCGTCCCAGCGGATATCCGAAAGCTTGTGCCCGGTGGAAGACAGCGCCACCACCCGCGCATTCTCCGTTCGCTGGATCAGCGGCAGCAAGGTCGTCGCCAGCGCAAAATGGCCCATATGGTTGGTGCCGAACTGCAGCTCCCAGCCCGGCCCCACCCGCATTTCCGGACAGGCCATGACGCCAGCATTATTGATCAGCAGATCGAGCGCCGTGTTGTCGGAGGCAAAGCCGAGTGCGAACCGCTTGACCGATGCGATATCGGCCAGATCCATCAGCGCGATGCGGATATCGCCGGGCATGCCTGCCAGCGCCGCATTGGCCTTTTCGGTATCGCGCGCCGGCACGGTGACCGATGCGCCCGCTGCCGCCAGCGCGCGCACCGTTTCCAGCCCGATCCCCGAATAGCCGCCGGTGACGATCACCACCTTGCCCTTGAGGTCGATGCCTTCGAGCACCTCATGCGGTTCGCTATGGCGGCCGAACGGGGAATCGATAGGCTTCTGGTGGTCGGCGATCATCGGCGGCTCTCCTTGCGCGTGCGGCGCTTCAGGCGAGCGCCTCTTCGAGCGGACAATAGGCATAACCCAGGTCATCCGCCACTGCCTTGTAGGTCACCCGCCCGTTCCAGACGTTGAGGCCTGCCGCCAGGTGCGGATCGCTGCGCAGCGCGTCCTTCCAGCCCTTGTCGGCCATGCGCAGCATGTGCGGCAGGGTGACGTTGTTGAGCGCATAGGTGCTGGTGCGCGCCACCGCGCCCGGCATGTTGGCCACCGCATAATGCACGATGCCGTCGACCACATAGGTAGGATCGGCATGGGTGGTGGCATGGCTGGTCTCGAAGCACCCTCCTTGGTCGATCGCTACATCGACCAGCACCGCGCCAGGCTTCATCGTGCCCAGCATCTCGCGCGTTACCAGCTTGGGCGCGGCGGCGCCGGGGATCAGCACCGCGCCGATCACGAGATCGGCATTGGCGACGCTATCGGCGACGTTGGACACATTGGCAAAGCGCGTCTTGGCGCGCGCCTCGAAATAATAGCCGAGTTTCTCGAGCACCTCGGGGTTGCGGTCGAGGATCGTCACGTCCGCGCCCAGCCCTGCCGCCATCTGCGCCGCATTGAAGCCGACCACGCCGCCGCCGATCACGCACACATTACCCGGCAGCACGCCCGGAACCCCGCCGAGCAGGATGCCGCGCCCGCCATGCGCCTTTTCGAGCGCCGTCGCGCCCGCCTGGATCGACATGCGCCCGGCAACCTGGCTCATTGGCTTGAGCAGCGGAAGACCGCCGCTGGCATCGGTCACCGTCTCATAGGCGATGCACACCGCCTTGGAATCGACCAGATCCTTCGTCTGCTCCGGATCGGGCGCGAGGTGCAGATAGGTGAACAGGATCTGTCCTTCGCGCAGCATCGCGCGCTCGATGGACTGCGGCTCCTTGACCTTCACCACCATCTCGCATTCGGCAAAGATTTCGGCGGCAGTCTCGATCAGCTTCGCGCCAGCGCGCTGATAATCGCTGTCCTTGGCACCGATGCCCAGGCCCGCGCCCGACTGCACCCATACCTCGTGCCCGTGCTGCACCAGTTCGCGGGCGCTTTCGGGCGTCATGCCGACGCGATATTCGTGGTTCTTGATTTCCTTGACGGTGCCAACGCGCATGACAGTCTTCTCCTGCTGGTTGTGTTTGTCCCGCCCTTTACTCCTGCCTGTGATCCTCCGCGACCAGTTTTGTTATTTTATTACTTTATTGCGTAATTTTCCGAATCGGAACCGGAATGTTGCAGATATCCGCGCCGCCAGCAGGGATATTGAAAAAGGCGTCCTTCCGGTTCGCCCGCGCACGCGCATAGGCGACAAACGACTCGCTGCTGCTGTTCAGATATTCGAGCCTCGGCCGCTCCG
This sequence comes from Blastomonas sp. CCH1-A6, assembly GCF_001556365.1. NCBI lineage: Bacteria > Pseudomonadati > Pseudomonadota > Alphaproteobacteria > Sphingomonadales > Blastomonadaceae > Blastomonas > Blastomonas sp. CCH1-A6. Next base: position 71,175 of record NZ_LSIS01000027.1, read on the forward strand.
CCTCCGGCAACTCGGTGGCCAACCGCACAGAGCGGATGACGGTTCGCTCTTCGGGACTTTCGTAGAAGCCCAGGGCACCGGTACCGCGCGGAAGGCTCGACATGTGCTCGATCCCTTCGACCACGCGCCCGACCAAAGCGATGTTGCGGTCCAGATGCCGCGGCGCATGACCGATCACGGTGTAGAGCTCTGCGCCCGACCCGGTATCGGGCGACAGGTTGCGACCGACGCCAACCATGCCGTAGCAATGGACGGGCCAGACATGATCGTCGTTGCCGGCGAGCGGCCAGCCACCGGAGAAACCCAGCGCCTTGGCATAGGCGTCGGGACCCGTCCAAGGCTCGGAACCGCTGTTACCGGCAGCGATGTTCACGCCCTTTCGATCGAACACATATTCGCCTTCCGGCACCTTGGCGATTCCCGCAGGCAGCGGCTTGGCCTTCGCCTCGTCCTCCGCATCGGGATCGCCCCATTGCACGACATAATTGTCCTGCACGCGCACGATCGCGGCGTCGTCCCACCAGTGCGCGGCTGCCAGTTTGCGGATATTGCTAACCCAGCCGCTGCTGAAGGGCGCGGGCATCAGCTGGATGACCACGCGGCGCGGCCTGCCCTTCGCATCGGGCGCAAGGTCCATCACCAGCAGATCGTCCGCCGGGATACGCACCCAGTCGCCTTGCGGCGCGGCGGCGATAATGTCTCCCGGCCCCGGATTGGCCGGCGGCGGATCGCTGGCGGCCAGCAGGGTCAGGGGCAAGAGCGATGCGGCGAAACGCAGGGCGGTGGAGCGGAGTCGGGTGGCTGTCATGGCGCGGACGCTAACATGGCGCACCGGCTTGCGAAACCGCCGTCCGCCGTGCAAGCTGCAGGCGCGTATCGAGGGGGGTGGGCATGACGGGGGCAGACGAGGAAGACGACGACACGCCGCTGGCACTGCGCAATAGCCGCACCACGCTCGACCGGTTGCTCGACGAGATGATTGAACAGCCTGAAAACCTGCCATCGATCGCCGAACGCATCCACCAGGTGTTCGGGGAAACCCGCGCGGTCATGGTGCTCGACATGAGCGGCTTTTCGCGCACCACCCAGCGCCATGGCGTCGCCGCCTTCCTGCTGATGGTGCACCAGATGAAGCGCCTCGCGCTGCCCGAGATCGAGGATCATGGCGGGCTGCTGATCAAGGCCGAGGCCGACAATCTCTATTGCCTGTTCGATGATACCGACGACGCGGTGCGCGCCGCGCGCGGCATCATGCGTCAGCTGAACGCCGCCAACATGGTGCTGCCCGAGGAACGCAAGCTCTATGCGTCGATCGGCATCGGCTATGGGCAGGTGCTCAACATCGACGACGAGGATGTTTTCGGCGACGAGATGAACCTGACGTGCAAGCTGGGCGAGGATGTCGCGCAACGCAGCGAGATCCTCCTGACCGAGGGCGCCCGCGCGACGCTGACGCTCAAGCATGTCGAGACCCGGCCCGAACAGGTCAGCATTTCGGGCCTCGTGCTGGGCTATCACGTCGTCTCCTGAGCGCGCCCCTCCGGTGCAAACACCGCTTGCGCGGTGCACCGCTTGGATATAGGGGGTCGCCTTCCAGGACATGCGGAGCGGTGGCCGAGTGGTCGAAGGCGCTCGCCTGGAAAGTGAGTATACGTCAAAAGCGTATCGAGGGTTCGAATCCCTCCCGCTCCGCCACTCATCGCCGCGATCAGACAGCCCCTGACTGGGGTTCAGCGATGAAACAGGCGTAAAGCCACGCCTTGCCTGGCGACCGCTGCAGGAGCGAGGACAGTAATCGCGCCGGGCAGAACCTTGAAATGCGCTGGCGTCGCGGTGACGATTTCCCCGTCGGTGTTGATCGGCATGGGGCGCCGCGTCTCGATATCGAACTCGACGCAGCGGGCGGTCCTCACCTCTTTCCAGGCGCCATGCGTACCCGTGCGGAAGGCGCGCACCATCAAGGCGAGCTTCCAAAGGTTGCGCATCTCCAGACTGTACAGGTCCAGCGACCCATCATCGATCGCGGCGGTCTGTTCGACGACATTGCCACCCCCGTAAAGACGCCCGTTGCCGATCGCGATCTGATAGGTCTTGACCCTGATCCCGCTGCCTTTCTCGATGATCCTCGCGCGAAAGCGCCGTGCCCCGGCCAGGATCCGCAGCGCGGCGACCGCATAGCCCAGCCGCCCGAAGCGCTTCTTGATCGCAGGATCGAGCTTCTGCGCCAGATCGCTGCTGAGGCCGATGCTGGCGACGTTGAAAAAGGCATGGCCGTTGACCATCCCGACATCGATCTGCCGTGTGTGCCCGGCGACGATCACGTCTGCGGCGGCAGCAAAATCGAGCGGGATGGACAGCGTCCGGGCAAGGTCGTTGGCGGTTCCGGCCGGAATGATGCCCAGCGGCAGCCCGCTCTCTATCACCGCCGGGGCTGCCGACGAGATCGATCCATCGCCGCCGCACACCACGATGATATCGGCCGATTGATGCAGCCGGGAGATGTCCCGCGCGATTTCGGGCAGGTTGGCGAAGGGCTCGACAATGACCGAGAGGCCCGCCGCTTCCAGCCGCGCGCGCACCGGCCCGAGTGCAGCCTCGCCCTGACGCGATTTGGCATTGTGGAGCAGCAGGACACGCTTGCCGGTATCGGATCGCACGAACAGACCTATCGCTTCAGGAGGACGACCGTACCAGCCATAGCCGGTTCTCGCACAAAGCCCTGCATAATCTTTGCAGACAGGTCCGAAGCCAGGTTCGAGGGCTTCCGAGCAGATGACCGTAGCGGGAGTGAATTCCTCGGCTCGAGGTCCCGAAACCGGGCTTTCCACGCCGCCCAGCTTGGTTCATGAACAGGCTTTGCATTCAAAGGAGCCTGCATGCATTTTGACGAGGTCGTTCTGGGTCGCCGCAGCATCCGTGGATACAAACCGGATCCGGTGCCGCGCGCTCTGATCGAGGAGATCCTGCGGATCGCGATGCGCGCGCCATCTTCGATGAACACCCAGCCGTGGAATTTCTACGTGATTACCGGCGAACCACTCGACCGGATCCGGCAGGGCAATACCGAGAGGATGATCGCCGGCGTGCCGCAGTCGCGCGAATTCCGCACCGGCAAGCCCTTTGCCGGACCGCATCGCGACCGGCAGATCGGGGTCGCCAAGCAGCTGTTTTCTGCAATGGGCATCGCGCGCGACGACGCAGATGCCCGCCAGGACTGGGTTCTGCGCGGCTTCCGTCAGTTCGATGCACCGGTGTGCATCATCATCACCTATGACCGCGAACTGGATGGCAGCGACGATACTCCATTCGATTGCGGCGCTGTCGCGACGGCCCTGGTCAACGCGGCGTGGTCGCGCGGGCTCGGCACGGTCATCAACAGCCAGGGCATCATGCAGTCACCGGTCGTGCGCGAACATGCGGGGATCGCGGACGATCAGGTGATCATGAAGAGCATCGCCCTGGGGTGGCCGGACGAGAGCTTCCCGGCGAACGCGGTGGTTTCCACGCGCAAGTCGGTCGATGAGGCCGCCGTGTTCGTGGGGTTTGAAGAACCGGTGCGCTAGCACTGCTCGGAAAACCCCGCGGCGATGCCCTGCCTGACACCTAAAGCCGAAGCAGGGCACGCCGCTTCTGCGTGATATTCGCAACCGATTTCCGTCCGATAGATGCGAATGATTATCATTGACGCAATCTGCCGGTTGCGATAGCTCCCCAGCCCGATGGAATCGGGATTGGCGATGCTTGTGCACTGTGAAGAACATGATGCGGACGTCGTAACAGGCTTCGCGGACAGACCATGACCCGCTCCTCGATCAGGACCTGGGCCATCGTGCACAAATGGACGAGCCTGGCGTGCACCGCATTCCTGCTGATGCTGTGCATCACGGGGCTGCCACTGATCTTCCACGACGAGATCGATTATCTGACCGAGGAGCAGCCGGTGTTCGGGATGCCCGGCATCGGCTCGTCGGGTACCAGCAAGGGCCTGCTGTCGCTGGACGACATGCTGGCGCGGGCGCTCGCCAATCGGCCGGGCGAAGTGCCGCTCTACATGGCATTCGACAACGACCAGCCGTCGATGACGATCACCACTGGGCCGCGCCCCGATTCCCCAGCGGCGGACATGACGATCCAGTCGTTCGACCGCTCGACCGGCAAGCTGATCGGCAAGGTGGCGGAAAGCGACGGCGGCGTGATGCACTTCCTGCTGAAATTGCACACCGACATGTTCCTTGGCCTGCCCGGCATGCTGTTTCTGGGCGTGATGGGCATCGCCTTTGTCGCGGCCCTGGTCTCGGGCGTGGTTCTCTATGCGCCGTTCATGCGCAAGCTGGACTTCGGCGCGCTGCGCAGCAGCCGCAGCGCCCGCACCAAATGGCTCGACTACCATAATCTGCTGGGGATTGTCGGGCTGGCCTGGATGCTGGTGGTCGGACTGACGGGAGTGATCAACGCCTTCGCGGTGCCGATCGAGAAACTGTGGAAGGCCAACGAACTCGCCGAGATGACGCGCGAATATGCCGGGCGCGAGCCGCTCGATCCTGCGCGCTATGGCTCGCTCGACACGGCGATGGCGGCGGCGCGTGCCAAGCTGCCGGACAACAACCCGCAATTCATTGCCTTTCCCGGCGGCACGTTCAGCTCCAACCACCATTATGCCGTGTTCTTTCAAGGCGACAGTCCGCTGACCGAGCGTTTGCTGACCCCGGCGCTGATCGACGCGGAGACCGGCCGCTTTACCGACGCCCGGCAGATGCCCTGGTATTATCAGGCGCTATCGCTGTCACGGCCGCTGCATTTCGGCGACTATGGCGGCCTGCCGCTCAAGCTGCTCTGGGCCGCGCTGACGCTGTTCACCATGCATGTGCTGGGTACGGGCCTTTATCTCTGGTTGGCCAGGGGCCGGACGAGCAGCCCCGCGCAAGCCCGGTCGCCAGCCGCCATTGCCGAGCCCGCCGAATGACCCGCCCGCGATCGCTCCGCGCCATCTTCGCCTGGCCGCTCGCCATTTTCGGCATCGGCCTTGCGGGGCTTGTCGTCGCGCTCACCGGGGATGGCTGGCGCGATGCCGCTTCCTGGGCCGCGCTCAGCGCGCCGGTTGCCGCCGTCTTCTGGGCGATGCGCACGCGCCGCACCTGATCTTTGCACTTCTCAATCCAAGGAATTCAAGCCGTGAAGAGTTTCTCGTTCCGCCCTGCCCTGCTTGCCGCCACCGCGCTCGGAGCGATTGGCCTCGCCAGCCCCGCCCTGGCGCAGCAGCAGGAGGCAGAGGACAGGGAAACGATCATCGTCACCGCCCAGCGCCAGAACCAGTCGGGCGTCGAACTGAAAGGCAGTGCCGGGGTGCTCGGCGACAAGGATGCAGCGGACATCCCGTTCGCGATCCGCAGCTACAACGCCGCGCTGATCCTCAACCAGCAACCGCAGACCCTGGGCCAGGTGCTGGAGAACGACCCCACCATCCGCACCACCACCGGTTTCGGCATCGCGGGCGAACTGTTCGTCATCCGTGGCTTCGCGCTGGCGGGTGACGATATCGGCTTTGACGGACTGTACGGCATCACCCCGCGGCAGCTTGTCGCGCCGGAATTATATGAATCGGTGCAGGTCCTGAACGGTGCCAGCGCGTTCCTCAATGGCGCAGCGCCCGGAGGCACCGGCATCGGCGGCAGCGTCAACCTGATCCCTAAGCGCGCCACCGCCGACCCGATCACCCGCGCGACGATCGGCATTACCGGGCCTGAGCATGTCGGCGGTGGGTTCGATGTCGGACGGCGCTTCGGCAGGAACGGCGAGTGGGGCATCCGTATCAATGGCACCGCGCGCGCGGGCGATGCCTCGATCGACGACGAATTTCGCAGCAGCTATCTGCTCGGAGCGGCCATCGATTACAATTCGGGTCCGTTCCGCGCGATGCTCGACCTTGCCTATCAGCGGGTCAAGGTGTCGCATTTCCGCCCCAAGCTGCGCGTCAACACGCTTACGGCCATCCCCGACGCGCCCGATGCGGGCACCAATTTCGGCCAGCCCTGGCAGTACACGACGCTGCGCGACATTTTCGGGCAGTTCCGCATGGAATACGACGTCGCCAAGGATGTCATGGTCTATGCCGCATTCGGCGCGCGCGATGGATCGGAAGAGGGCGTTTACAGCACCCCGACCCTGGTCAACCTGAACGGCGACATCACGGTCAGCAGCTCGTTCATCCCGCGCACCGACAATAACGAGGCCGCGACCATCGGCGCGCGCGCGAAGCTGAGCGGCGGCGGCATTAGCCACGAGTTCAATTTCGGCGGATCGATGAACTGGCTGGTCAACCGCAACGCTTTCCGGTTCTTCGACATATCTGCGCAGCGCAACAATCTCTACGCTCCGGTGGAAGTCACCCCCTCGACCCGGGTGACCTTTGTCGGTGGCAATCTGGACGATCCCTTCCCGATCTCGCGCACCCGGCTGGCCAGCGCCTTCTTCTCGGATACGATCGGTTTCTGGGATGACCGCATTCTCTTCACGGCGGGTCTCCGGCTGCAGGTGATCAACGCCAAATCCTATTCCAACGCCACAGGCGCGCTGGTCAGCGAATATGACGAGGACAAGGTAACGCCCGTCTTCGGGCTGGTGATCAAGCCGACCGAAAACCTGTCGCTCTACGCCAACCGCATCGAGGGACTGGTCCAGGGCGCTGCGGCACCGCTGACCGGTGCGAATCCCTCGGGCGGCGCGGCTCTGCCGGTCAGCAATGCGGGCGATATCCTCCCGCCGTTCGTCTCCGAACAATATGAAGTCGGCGGAAAGCTCAGGCTTGGCGCGATCGATCTGTCACTGGCGCTGTTCCAGATCGACCGCGAAACCGCGATCCTGCGGCCCGACCCGGACAATGCCGGTACGCTGGAATTCGGCCCGTTCGGCATCCAGCGTCATCGCGGCATCGAATTCACCGTCGCGGGCGAACTGACCGAGGGGCTGCGTCTGATCGGCGGCGGATCGGTGATCGACGCCAAGCTGCGCCGGACCCAGAATGGCGTCAGCGATGGCGCACAGGCGGTGGGCGTGCCCGAATATACGCTCAACGCCAATGTCGAATGGGATGTGCCCTTCATCCCCGCACTGACCCTGACCGGGCGTGTGGTGCATACCGGCGAGCAGGCAGCCAATATCGGCAATAGCCTGTTCCTGCAGGATTGGACCCGTGTCGATCTGGGCGCGCGCTATGTGACGGTGCTTGCCGGCAAGCCGCTGACCTTCCGCTTCAATGTGGATAACATTGCCGATGCCGACTATTGGGCCTCGGCCTTCGACAGCTTCCGGCCCGACCTGCAACTGGGTGCCCCGCGTACCTTCAAGGCGTCCCTGACCTACGATTTCTAGGCCGGGGACGGACCAGCCGGTATCAGGCCGCCTGATTCTTTCCGATCAGCAGTGCACCGGCGGCGAGGACGGAGCCGAGGCTCATCAGCAGCGCGACCACCGGCAGGCCATAGCCCAGCGCGAACAGCAGGCCCGCGAGCGCGGGGGCGAGTGCCGATCCGCCGCGTCCTACGCCGATGACGAACCCTGTCGCCGAGGCGCGCAGCGCGACCGGGAAGCCGGTCGCCACCAGCGCATAGAGCCCGACGACACCGGCATTGGTCACAAAACCGGCGGCGGCCGCGACCATCGACAGCCGCGCCAGATCGCCCTGGCCCATGCCGAAAATGACGACGAGGAGGCAGGAGACCAGCATCGCGGCGATGGTCAGGCTGCGTACCGGCAGGCGCAGCGTCAGCAGGCCGAGCACCAGCGATCCGCTCGCCCCGCCGATGCTCGCCCAGACGAGCACGCCTGCGGCCTCTGCCGGGGGATAGCCGAGATCGGCGACGATCTTGGGGATCCATTTCATCACGAAATAGAAGGTCATGATATGGCCGAGATAGGCGAGCGTCATCGCCGCAGTGACCGTGATCCATTCGGGCGCGAACAGCCGCGACAAGGGCACCCTGCCCGTCTGGGCGCCGCCTGCCGGCAAGCTTTCGACGGTCCGGTGCCCCATCGTCTGCAGGGTCCGGTTGATCCGCTCCAGCGCGCCCTCGGGCTGACGGCTGGCGAGATAGGCAATCGATTCGGGCACCCGCCACCAGGTGACCGCGATCATCAGCGCGGACCAGGCCGCACCGAACAGGAAGACCGATGGCCAATCGAAATGCTGGAGCAGCTGGGTTGCCGCCAGCCCGCCCAGCACCGTACCGACGGGATAGCCGCCCGCCATGATGACCACCGCCAGCGGCCTGTAGCGCGCATTCGCTGCCTCGGCCGCCGCCGCGTTGATCGCCGCGAGCATGCCGCCGATGCCCAGCCCGGTGAGCACGCGCCAGGCCGAAAGCGTGACCACGCCGCCCGCGCTCGCCGCGCCGAGCATCCCGACGGTCATCAGCGCCAGGCACAGCAAAATGGTGTTGCGCCGCCCCGCGGTATCGGCGAGCCGCCCCAGGGTCAGCGATCCCAGCGCCATGCCGACCAGTTCCATCGACAGCACCAGCCCCAGCACGCCGCGATCGATGCCCCAGGCGGCAGAAATGCCGGGCGAGGCGAAGCTGATCGACATGACGTCGAAGCCATCGAGCGCGTTCAGCGCGACCATCGTCGCGACGATCGACCATTGATAGCCCGACATCGGCCCGGAATCGATGATCGCTGCCGGATCGCCTGCCGTCATGCCCTGCTGCGATGCAGCCATGTTCCTCTCCCTTGCGTCATCGCCTGCCCCCGGTTCTGCAGACCGGTGGGCCGCTCAATGCGTGTAGATCAATGCATCGAGCGCGACGAGGCCCTCGCCTTGCGGATAGACGATCACCGGGTTGAGATCGACCTCGGCGATTTCGGGCGTGCCGACCATCACGTCGATCATCCGGATCGCCAGCCGGGCGACTGCTGCGACATCGAGCGCGGGCGAACCGCGATAACCGTGGAGCAGCGCAGCGCTTTTCAGCCTGCCCAGTTCGGCGATGATCGCCGCCTCGGTCATGTCGGGCGTGATCAGCCGGGCATCGTGCTGCAATTCCGCCGTCACCCCGCCAAAGCCGACCAGCACCACCGGCCCCCATTGCGGATCGCGCTTCGCCCCGACGATCAGCTCCAGCCCGCGCTTGCCCATCGCCTCGACCAGCACGCCATCGAGCGCCAGGCTGGCATCATAAGCTGCGACATTCGCGTAGAGCCTGTCCCAGGCGGACAGCAGAGCGGCCTCGTCAACCAGGTTGAGGATCACGCCTCCGGCATCGCTCTTGTGCCCGAGCGCCGCCGCCTGTGCCTTGATGACCACCGGATAGCCGATGCGCGCGGCGACCTGAGCCGCCTCTTCGCGGGTCGTGGCAAAGCCGCCCTGCGGGAACGAAATGCCGGCAGGTTCGAGCAGGATCTTGGCCCGATATTCGGGGATGGCCCCGCGCCAGGTCGGCAGGTCAAGCGGCAACGGATCGGGCGTGCGCCCGGTCAGGTCGCGCTGGCCCAGCGCTGCCAAGCGTGCGATCGCCCGAAAGGCGCGCTCGGTGCTGGGGAAGACCGGCACGCCGGCAACGCGCAGGCGGTCCAGAATGTCCGGCGGCAGCACGGTGCCCTCGTCGAGACTGGCATAGATCACCGGCTTGGCGCGATCCCCGCCTTCCACCGCACCCAGCAGCGGCGGCAGCTTTATGCCGATCGTCGTCGCGTCGGTCTGGATAATGCCCGTGACGATGCAGCCGAAGCGATCGTCTTCCTGCAGCGCGGTGACCAGCCGCGCATAGATGGCCGGTTCGACCAACCCTTGCGCAGTGATGTCGAGCGGATTGCTGACCGCGACGAAATCGGGCATCGCTGCGCGCACCGTCGGCGCGTTCGCATCGGTCAGCACCGGCAGGTCAAGCCCCAGTTCCTCGCACAGGTCGAGCGTCAGCGCCTTGAAGGCACCGGATTCGCCAACCACCGCCAAGCCGCCGCTCGGCAGCGCCGGGCAGCGCGAGGCGATCTCGGCAATGTCGCCCAGCTCTTCTAGCGTCTCGGCAAAGACCACGCCCGCGCGTTCGACCATCGCGCGCATCAGCGCATAGTCGCCCGCCATCGCGCCGGTATGCGTCGCCGCACTCTCGCGCGCCGCGCTCGACTTGCCCGGGTGCAGCAGCACGATCGGCTTGCCTGCCGCGCGCGCCGACCGTGCCGCCGCAAGGAAGCGCTGCGGCTGGCGGAACTGCTCAACGATCATCGCGATCACCCGCGTCGCCGGATCGGCGATCAGATGCTCGACATAATCCTCGACGCCCGAGCCTGCCTCGTTGCCGGTCGACACCGACAGCGTCACGTTCATCGCGCGCGACAGGAAGGTCGTCGCCAGCACCGCCGCCATCGCGCCCGATTGCGACACGATGCCGATGCCGCCCCCCGGGCCAGGGGACGGCACCAGCGTCTCTACAAAGGTCAGGGGAATGCGATCGGCATAGTTGACCAGGCCAAGGCAATTGGGGCCTTCGATCACCATGCCGGCTGCCTCCGCGATCCTCGCCAGCTCGCGCTGGTCGGCCAGCCCCTGCTCGCCCCCTTCCGCAAACCCGGCGGAAAAGATGATCGCAGCCCCGCACCGCCGCGCCGCCAGCGCGCGGACCGCATCGAGCACGCCCGCACGCGGGATCGCGAGCACCGCGACATCGACATCCAGCGGCAGGTCGTCGATCGAGGCCAGGCACGCCCGGCCTGCGATCTCGCTGCGTTTGGGATTGATCAGGTAAACCGGGCCCGCAAACCCGTTGCGGTCGAGATTGGACACGACCGACGCGCCGAGCGCGCCGGGCTTGTCCGACGCGCCAACCACCACCACCGACCGGGGCGACAGCAGGCGGCGAAGGTCACGCTGCGACGATACGGCCACAGGCGAGGTTTCCAGATCGATCATCGGCTCGGCGCTCCGGGTTTCAGGCGGGCTGCTTGTTCACGTCATAGGCGCCAAGACCCGGCTTGTAGGTCTTGTCGTCGATGAACTGCTTGATGCCTTCCTTGCGGCCATCATTGTCGAAGCTGTTCGCGGCCTCCTGCGCGCGGATCAGGAAATCCTCGGCATTGTCATAGGTCATCTCGCGCACGCGGCGGATGGCATCCTTGGTCGCCTTGAGCGCGACCGGGTTCTTCTCCAGCAGCACCTTGGCCACCTGCTCCACGCGCTCCTTCAGTTGGGCGAGCGGCAGCGATTCGTTGACCAAGCCCCATTCGGCTGCGGTCTTGCCGTCGATATTCTCGCCCATCATCGCGTGGTACATCGCCTTGCGGAACGGCATCAGCTCGGTCGCGACCTTCGAGGCCCCGCCGCCGGGAAGGATGCCCCAGTTGATCTCGGACAGGCCGAATGTTGCCTCGTCCGCTGCAAAGGCCAGGTCGCAGCCGAAGAGCGGGCCATAGCCGCCGCCGAAGCACCAGCCGTTGACCATCGCGATCGTCGGCTTCTGGTACCAGCGCAGCCGCCGCCACCAGCCATAGGCTTCGCGCTGCGCCTGCCGCGTCGCGCCCAGTCCCTGCGCCTCGGTCTCGCGGAAATATTCCTTGAGATCCATGCCCGCCGACCAGCTGGTGCCCTCTCCGGTGAGTACGACGACGCCGACATCCTCGCGAAATTCCAGCTCGTCCAGCACCCGGCCCATCTGGCGGTTGAGTCTGGGGCTCATGCAATTGCGCTTTTCGGGGCGATTGAACTTCACCCATGCGATGCGGTCGGTCACCGTGTAGGCGACGGTTTCTGCTTCGGTACGTTCGGTCATCGGTTCGCAGCCTTTCCTGGAAATGTCGTCCTGAAATTCGTGGTTATCGCTCAGATGGGGTAATGACCGGGCTCGGTCTCGACCGTGATCCAGCGAAGCTCGGTAAAGGCATCGATACCGGCCTTGCCGCCGAACCGGCCATAGCCCGAGGCCTTGACCCCGCCGAAGGGCATCTGCGCCTCGTCGTGCACCGTGGGGCCGTTGACATGGCAGATGCCCGACTTGATCGCCTTCGCAACCTTGAGCCCCCGCGCGATGTCGCGGGTGAACACCGAGGCGGACAGGCCGTATTCGGTATCATTGGCAAGTGCGATCGCATCGGCCTCGTCACGCGCACGGATGACAGCGACGACCGGGCCAAAGCTTTCTTCGCGGAACAGGCGCATGTCCGGAGTAACCCGATCGACCACATGCGCAGGCATCAGCACGCCTTCGGACGCACCGCCGCTCACCAGCACGCCGCCGGCATTCAGCGCGTCGTTCACCAGCGTATCGACATGGTCCACGGTCTTGCGATCGATCACCGCGCCCAGCGCCGCCTTGCCCTCGCGCGGATCGCCGACACCAAGCGTCGCCACCTTGGCGGCGAACTTCTCGACAAAGGCGTCGGCCACTGCGTCGACCACGATGATCCGCTCGGTCGACATGCAAATCTGCCCCTGGTTCATGAACGCGCCGAACGCCGCGGCCTTCACCGCCTCGTCAAGATCGGCATCGTCGAGCACCAGCAGCGGTGCCTTGCCGCCCAGCTCGAGCAGACAGGGCTTGAGATGCTCGGCAGCACGCTTGGCGATGATGCGTCCGACCGCCGTCGATCCGGTGAAATTGATCCGGCGCACTGCCGGATGGTCGATCAGCGCACCGACCACCTCGCCCGCATCCTGCGGCGCATTGGTGACCAGGTTGACGACGCCATCGCCCAGCCCGGCATCGACAAAGCAGCGCACGATCAGCGCGTGTGTCTCCGGGCATTGCTCCGATGCCTTGAGCACGACCGTATTGCCACAGGCGAGCGGCATGGCGATGGCGCGCACGCCCAGGATGATCGGCGCATTCCACGGCGCGATGCCCAGTACCACGCCCACCGGCTCGCGCACCGCCATCGCGATGCAACCGGGCTTGTCGGACGGGATCACCTCGCCGCCGATCTGCGTCGTCATCGCCGCCGCTTCGCGCACCATATTGACCGCAAGCATATGGTTGAACCCGGCCCAGGCGGCCGTCGCGCCGGTCTCGGCCTGCATCGCGGCGATGAAATCGGCCTGGCGCGCGACCATCGCGTCGGCTGCGCGGGTCAGCGCCGCGCGACGAGCACCCGGGCCGAGAGCCGCCCAGCCGGACAGCGCCGCCGCGGCTTCATCCGCCGCCGCAGCCGCATCGTCCACCGTTGCGGCTGCCGCGCGCGTGGCCACATCGCCCGTCAACGGGTTGATCCGGTCGAACCGGTCAGCGGCCTCGATTGCCTTTCCACCGATCAGCAAATCCGTCTTGAACATCGGAACCATCCTCTCGTTGATTGATATGTCGCATATCAATATTGGCCAAGCGATGCAATCGGGGTAAAGCCGCTTATGGCCAAGAATGATCCGCCCGCCGCACTGCATGATCCGCTCGATGCCCTGCTGGGCTACCAGCTGCGCCGCGCGTCGAGCGTCATGATGGCGGACCTGGCTGCGGCGCTGCGCGAGACGGGGCTGCGCCCGGTCGAGGCGTCGATCCTGCTGGTGATCGAATCGTCCCCCGGCTGCACGCAGAGCGACGTGGGGCGGTTGCTCGCGATCAAGCGCGCCAACATGGTGCCGCTGATCGCAGGGCTGTTCAAACGCGATCTGATCTATCGCGCGCCGGTCGATGGCCGATCGCAGGCGTTGTTCCTCTCGCCTGCTGGCGAAACCATGGCCCGGGACGCGCGCAAGGCGATCGACACCCACGAGCAGCGGTTCCAGGTGCTGTTCGAGGATCGCCAGGTTGCAGCCCTGCTCGACGGGCTGCGGCTGATCCGCAAGCACGGCTAGGCGCAGCAGGCCGTGCGGCACGCCATCCACCCGTCGTCGCGATAGGGGCCAAGCTGCATGATGGAGAGCCTCAACCTGCGCCATCTGCGATCGGTGGCGGCGATCGCACGGCTCGGCAGCCTGTCTGCTGCCGCGAGCCAGGTGAACATCTCGCAGCCCGCGGTCACCCAGGGCCTGTCGAAGCTGGAAGCGCAGCTCGGTATCGCGCTGTTCCACCGGCTGCCCGAGGGCATGCAGCCGACCGAAGCTGCGGCTTTGCTGGCCCCGCGCATCGAGCGTGCGCTCGACCATATCGGCAGCCCGCTGGTTACGATGGCGCAGATGCGCGCGCTGCTGACCCTGGCCGAGGGCGGCAGCTATGCCCGCGCCAGCGCGATCACCGGCCTGTCGCAGCCCGCGCTGCACCGGGCGCTGGCCGATCTTTCCATCGTGCTCAAGCGATCGATGGTGGAACGTCGCGGCAAGGGCATCGCGTTCACCGAAAGCGGTCGCCGGACGGTGCGTGCCTTCCGTCTCGCCCGCGCCGAGTTGCGCGCGGGTCTGGCCGAGGTCGAGACGCTGAAGGGACGCGAGGTCGGCAGGATTGCGGTCGGTGCGATGCCGCTTTCTCGCGCGCGGATTCTGCCCGAAGCGGTGGCGGCCTTTCATGCCCAGCATCCCGAAGCGCGCATCCTGGTGACCGAAGGCGCGTTCGCCGATCTGATCGAGCCGCTGCGCGACGGCGATCTGGATGTCATCGTCGGCGCCTTGCGCGATCCGCCCCCCGGAGAGGATCTGGAGCAGCAGCCGCTGTTTCTTGACCGACCGGCGATCATCGGGCGCAGCGATCATCCGCTGGCCGGCGGCGAGGCCAGCCTGGCGCGGTTTGCCGAATATCCGTGGATCGCCTCGCCCCAGGGCACCCCGCTGCATGCCCGCTGGCGCGCGATGTTCGAGAATGCGGGGCTGGAATTGCCCCGCGTTCCGATCGAGTGCGGATCGGTGATCGCCATCCGCCATATCCTGGCCAGCAGCGACTTTCTCGCCATGCTGTCCCCCGACCAGGTCGGGCTGGAGCTTTCCACCGGATTGCTCGCGATCATTGGTGAAGTCCCCGCCGAATTGAGCCGAACGATCGGCATTACCACCCGCAGCGGCTGGCGCCCGACCAGGGTGCAGGCCGCCTTTCTAGCGCAGCTGCGGCTGGTATCGCGCTGACACGCCACCCAGCCGCATCACATAAGAAAAATCTAAATCTGGCCGTAGCTTGTTGTGCCCGAACAGCCGTCCGGCATCAGAATTCGAAGCTCGCTTGCAGGAACCATTGCCGCGGCCGGGCGAAGATGCGCTCGGCATAGCCCAGCGTCGCCAGCGATGCATTGCCCTGGATCAGGTATCGCTCGTCGAACAGGTTGGTAAGGCCGCCCTGCAGCTTCCACCCATCCTCGTGCGACAGCGTCAGCGACGCATTGCCAACGAAATAGCCGTCCTGCTCGATCTCCGGTACGCTGCCGGTGATGAACACCAGCGACGAGGTGTACGATCCGTCGAAGCGCGGCGTCAGCTTCATCGCATCGGTCAGCTGGAAATCATAAGCGATCCCGAAACTGCCCTGGAACGAGGGCGTCAGCGGCAGGTCGTCGCCGGGCAGCACGGTGGCGGTCGCACCCGGGATGGCGGTGATCGACAGGATGTCGTCGTCGAGCAGGCTCACCGACGCATCGAACACGAAGCCGCCGGCGCGATACGAGGCTTCGGCCTCGAACTCGCGAATGCGCGCCTTGCCGGCGTTGAACAGCAGCGGCACGGGCCCGGCGCGGAATATCAGCTGGATATCCTGGTAATCCGCCTGGAAGGCCGCGAGGTTCAGGCGAAGCGCACCGAAGTCCATCTTCGCGCCGAGCTCGTAGCTGTCGACCGTTTCCTCATCGAACGGGATCGGCACATTGCCCGCCGGTGCGGCGTTGTACCGGGTATTGAAGCCGCCCGACTTGAAGCTGCGCGCATAGGAGACATAGGTGCTCAGCCAGTCGGAAACCTGGTAGCGCACGCTCGCCGAGCCGGTCAGCGCCGAGAAGGTCTCGCGATTGGGGGTCGGGAAGATGAACAGCGGACCGCCCTGCGGTATGGCCAGTGTCGGCAGCGGGTTGGGATCGGGCCGGGTCGAAGGGAACAGGTTGAGCACCGTGCCCTGATAGGTCTTGCGATCCTCGGTAAAGCGCAGCCCCCCGGTCAGCTCGAGGCCGCTTGCCACCTCCCAGCTGAGCTCGCCGAACACCGCGAAGGACTTGGTCTCGAGATCGGACAGCTGCAGATCGCGGCTTCCCGGTCCGCCGGCGAGGATCGAAGCGATCACCGGCGGCGAAGGCGGGAACGAAATCGGCACCGAGGCGCGCTCGTTGGTGTCCTCGTCGAAATAATAGGCGCCGAGAATGCCGTTGACCGGGCCGGCATCGAGCTGGAGCTGGACCTCCTGGCTGAACTGCTTCGACTGCGCGCCGACATCGGTGGTCAGGATCACGAACGGGGTGTTGTCGGCGTCGCGAATACCGCGCGAATCGGTATCGCGATAGGCCGTGATGCTCTTGACCGTGAGCGCTTCGGACAGCTCCAGGCTCGCCGTGGCAGAAAGACCCCAGACCTTGGACGTGCTTTGCACCGGCGCGGTGCCTCCATTGGTGAAGGGACCACGGTTGTAGAAATCATTCGCGCAACGCGGGTCGTTGATCAGCGGCACATTGGGCGCGCCGAAGCGCGGGTTTCCGGGCGTCAGCGGCGCGAAGGGAATGGTCGCACCGGGACAACCGGCACCGACACTGGCGATGGCCGGAACCGGGGCCTGCTCGTTGATCCCGGCAAAGACAAAGGGCGCGCCATTCTCGTTGCGTTCGGTATAGTCGCCGCGCAGCAACAGGGTGAAGCTCGGCGATGCCTCCCATTTGAGCGATGCGTTGAGCGTGTAGACATTGTCGTTGCCCAACCTCAATCCATCGAATTCGCGCCGGACATAGCCGTCGCGGCTGCGGAACCCGCCCGAAACACGCGCGGCGAGGTTGCTGGCGATCGGCAGGTTGAGCGCGGTCGAGCCTTCTATGAGATTGTCTTCGCCGGTGCGAAGGCGGCTGCGCCCCGAGAAACCGTCGAAATCGGGCTCGCGCGTGTTGACCAGGATCGCACCGCCAATGGTGTTGCGACCGAACAATGTGCCCTGCGGACCGCGCAACACCTGCACGCTTGCAATATCACCGAGCTCGATCGTGCCGCCGACCGAGCGGCCGACATAGACATCGTCGATATAGACGCCGACGCCCGGATCGACCGCCGCGGTCGGATCGAGCTGGCCAATGCCGCGGATGAACACCACCGCTGCCGCGCTGTTGCCCGAAAGCTGCCCGGCGGGCTTAAACTGCAGGCTGGGGGTGAAGCGCTCCAGATCCTGCGTCTGGGTGATCTGCCGATCCTCGAGCGCCTCTCCGCTGAACACGGTGACGGCCACCGGCGTTTCCTGCAGCGATTCCTCGCGGCGGCGGGCGCTGACGATGATTTCCTGCGGTTGCGAACTGTCCGCCCCCGTCTGGCTGTCCGGGCTGGTGGCTTGAGCCCATGCTGCTTGCGGCGGAGCGAAAAGCGCGACCAACCCCAAAGCAGTGCTGGTCGCGGCGCGGATGCGGATCTTGCGAATCAGGCTCATGGCATTCTCCCCATGGTGCATTTCTCGTCCGGAAATGCTATGTGAGAGAACATTGCAGATAGACCCTGGCGGCTCTAATCAGATTTGCTGCTTGCCCATAAGAAAATTCTAAGTCTGTTTGACGCCATCCGACGCTTAGCGGCTCGCGCTCTCACAGAAGCAGCTGCCACTCTCGCGGCGCCAGAAGTAGCCTTGCACGAATGCGCAGGGCGACAACGGCCGCCCCGACGTTGCGGACCCTTTCAGGGCCTGCGCATCAGCCTTGCCCGGGCTTGCCCGCCGCCTTGTCGAGGTCATAGGGCCCAAGCCCCGGCTTGTAGCTCTTTTCGTCGATGAACTGGCGGATGCCTTCCTTGCGCCCGTCGGTCTTGTCGTGGAAATTGGCTGCTTCCTGCATGCGGACCAGATAGTCCTCAGCCTCGTCATAGGTCATCACTCCGACCCGGCGGACCGCATCCTTCGCGAACTTCAGCGCGACCGGGTTCTTCTTGAGCAGCAGGTTCGCCACCTCGGTGGTGCGCGCCTCGAGCCGGTCGAGCGGCACGCTCTCGTTGACCAGCCGCATCGCGCTCGCCTGCTTGCCGTCGATCAGCTCGCCGGTGAGCGTCAGCCACATCGCGTCGCGCATCGGCAGGAGATCGACCACCACCTTGGTCACCCCGCCGCCCGGCAAAATGCCCCAGTTGATCTCCGACAGGCCGAATTGCGCCTCGTCCGCGCAGATCGCCAGATCGCACGCGAACAACGGGCCGAAGCCGCCACCGAAGCACCAGCCGTTGACCATCGCGATGGTCGGCTTGTGGAACCAGCGCAGGCGGCGGAACCAGCCATAGCTCTCGCGCTGCGACTTGCGCACGCCGCGCAGCCCCTGCGCCTCGGTCTCGCGGAAATATTCCTTCAGGTCCATGCCGGCGGACCAGCTGTTGCCCTCGCCGCCCAGCACCAGCACGCCGACATCGTCGCGATATTCGAGATCGTCGAGCACCTCCATCATTTGCCGGTTGAGCGCGGGATTCATCGCATTGCGCTTTTCGGGCCGGGCGAATTTCACCCAGGCGATGCGATCCTCGACGCGGACCGAAACGACCTGATCTTCGGACATGCTATCACCCCTTCTCATTTTCCCACGCTCGACATCGGCATAAATTGTATGCCAAGCGTACAATCTGCGCAATCGAAAACGCAAGCTCGCGCGTCGCGACAGGTCAGGCGTCCGGAAGGGCCCTGCGCGGCCGCGGGCGTGGGCTTGGCCTCGCGATCCTTTCGAGCATCGCGCCCAGCAGCGCGGCCTCTTCGCCGGTCAGCGTCTCGACCAGCGCCCTGTCCGCCGCGTTGATCGCGGCCAGCATCGTAGCCATCTGCTCTTCGCCGCTGGCCGTCAGATGGAGGGCATTGGTGCGCGCATCGCGCCCTGGGCGGCGCTCGATCAGGCCGCGCTCCTCAAGGATATTCACCTGCCGCATGGCGCTCGACCGGTTGATGCCGAGCGCGTGGCCGAGCGCCGTCTGATCGCAACCGGGATTGTCGCGGATCAGCAGCAATGCCGTCATCTTGGCCGGAGACAGGCCGAAGGGTTCCAGCGCCCGGCGCGCATCCCGCTCGGCGATCAGGCTTGCCCGCTGCAACTGATACCCGACCAATTGCCGCAGATCCTGGCCCTGCTTCAAAGGCATCGGCAAATCTCCCCGGGCCCTGTGCCCCGGAGGCATATTAGCCAGGTTTGTCGAGCATGAAATAGAGCGCAGCGACCAGCGGCACGGTGGCGACCAGCCCCCAGAACAGCCAGCGCCGTGCCAGCGTGCGATAGGCTTCGGGCACATCGCCCGCATGTTCGAATGCCCGCGCCATGCGCGCCTGACGCACCTGGATGGGGATGAGAATGCCGAGCCAGATCACCCCGGCCGCAACGAAGCTGATCTGGCTCCACAACAGCCAGGCGGGCCCCGGGAAATCGTAACGCGCCTCGTACATCGCGCCATAACCACCGATGATCGTCAGCACGATGCCTGGCACCGTCAGCCCGAAATCGGTGCCGGTGACCATGCGCTGGCCGAAGCCGATGATCGAGGCGTTGCGCGTACGGTCGGCAAACACCTTCCACACTGCGGTCACCGTGATGTTGCCCAGCAGCAGGATGACGCCCAGCACATGCGCAAACTTGTAGATCGAAAATGCCGTCATGCCCTGCCCCGGATCGCTGGCCCACCAGCCCTGCCGACAATGCTAGACGCTTGCCGACCTCGTGTCTGCGACAAACTGTCTATATTTTCTGACACTTCTCGCCGAACCGGGCCATAGCCTTGGACGAGCATATTGCGCAAACGGCATCAATCTGGTCTATGATCCGGGCTCACAAGGGGATTGCCACATGCCCGATCGGGAACCGCTGATTGACCGCAAGTTCGCCAGCCGGGTGGACTGGAACCTGCTGCGTACCTTTGTCGATATCGTGCGCGCGGGCGGGATCGGTGCGGCGGCGCGCAAGCTCAACCGCCAGCAGCCCAGCATCAGCGCCGCCCTGAAGCGGCTGGAGGATCATGTCGGCACCGTGCTGCTGATACGCACCGCGACCGGGGTGGAGATGACGCCCGCAGGCAAGGCGATGATGGCGTTGTGCGAGGACATGCTCGAATCGGCGCGGATGATGCCGCATCAGATCGCCCAGGCGACCAAGCGGGTCGAGGGCTTTGTCCGCATCCAGATCGTCTCGGGCCTGATCTCGCCCGAATTCGACGAGGCGATCGCCAGCTTCCACCGCCGCAACCCCGATATCCATATCGAGATCCGGGTGTCGCCCTGGCGGCAGGTGCTCGACGCGCTTGAACAGGGCGAAGTAGAGATCGGGGTGAGCTATGACAGCGCGGTGCGCGGTGGGCTGATGTACGAGCCGCTGCTGGTCGAGCGCCAGCAGCTCTATTGCGCGCGCTCCAGCCCGCATTACGGCCATCGTTACAGCCGGCTCACCGATCTGCGCGACGAGCATTTCGTGCTGACCGGCGACGACGAGATCGAGCTCATCACCAATCTGCGCCGCCGCAACGGCCTGGGCACCAAGGTCAGCGGGCTGGCCGAGGACATCAACGAGGCGCAGCGGCTGGTGCGGCTGGGCGTCGGCATCGGCTTTCTCCCTGTGCCTGCAGCGGAAGAGGATGTGGCAAAGGGACGGCTCTGGCCGATGCTCTATGCGGACATCGAGCCTGCCTATGACATCTATCTGCTCGCGCGCACCGATCCGGCGCGCGATACCGCGACGCAGCTTTTCTGGGACGAGGTGTTCCGCCGCGTGCGCGCGATGCGCGAGGCATAGATACAGCCTATGACTTTCATCGCATTTTTGCCTCTCCCGACATGATGCGGTGCAGCGCAGACTTCTGGCCAGTTTCGGAGCTGCGCAATGACGATTTCCTTGAAGGACAGACTGTTCAACCTCGTTCCGCCTGCAATGGTGGCGCTGGTCGTGCTGTTCTGGGCCTATGCGCCCAAGCCGGTGACGAGTATTCCGTGGATGCTGATCGTCACCTCGTCGCTGATCACGCTCACCGTGTTGCTGCTCGAATTCGTGCACGAGCGGCATGCGGGCTGGCGGATGAACTGGCAGGAATTCCGCACCGACCTGTTCTATGTCGTGCTCAGCTCGACCGTCATCGCCTGGCTGAGCAAGACGCTGGCCGAAGACCCGCTGCTCGCGCTCAAGGACTGGCTGGGCATCAGCACCGCCTGGATGGCCCAGGTGCCGTGGCTGGTGCAGGTGATCATGGTCGTCGTGATCCTCGAATTCGGCCAGTACTGGATGCACCGGCTGATGCACAATGTGACGCCCTTCTGGCTGACGCATGCGCCGCATCATCACATCACCCAGCTCAATGCAGCCAAGGGCTATGTCGGCAATCCGATCGAGCTGTTCCTGATCAGCCTGAGCGTCCTTGCATTTTTCGATTTCGATCTGACCGCGCTGTTCGCCGGGCTCAACGTGCTCAACGTCGTCTCGACCTTCGCGCATGCCAATGTGAAGGCCGACCCGCCAATCTGGTATTCGTTTGTCTTCACCACCATCCGCCACCACAGCCTGCATCATTCGACCGATTACGAGGCGACTCGCTGCAACTATGGCAACTCGCTCATCCTGCTCGACCGCATCTTCGGCACCTACAAGGAGGGTGAAGGCGTGCTGGTCGGCCAGGACGACCGCAAGCGGCTCACCATCTGGGAACAGACGATCTTCCCCTTTGTGCCGCTGATCGACCGCTGGAAGGCCCGGCGAAGCGATAGCGGCGGGAGCGAAGCGGCGGCATGATCGACCTGCGCGCCCGGCGGATCGACGCGGCGCGCGAGGCGCTGGGCCAGGGCGACCTGCAGGCGACGCACAGGCTGGCGGCCTCGCTTATCCATGACAATCCGCGCGATGCCGAGGGACATTTTCTGCTCGGCGTGACGCTCGCCGATGCAGGGCAGATCGCTCCAGGCATCGCGAGCCTCGAGCGCGCGGTCGCGCTTGACCCGCAGGGCGAATATCGCGCGCAGCTCGCCAAGCTCTATGCGATGGTCCGGCGCGAGGGCGATGCGGCGTTCGTGCTCGAACAGGCCGAAACCGCGCTTCCCGCCGACGCGCTGAGCCGTGACACCATGGGCTGCGTCTATGCGCGCCTGGGCAATCATTCCGCCGCGCTCGGACATTTCCGCGAGGCGGTGCGGCTGCAGCCGTATAACAGCGAATATCGCTACAACCTCGCCGTCACACTCAATTTCCTCGGCCGCATCGACGAGGCCGAGGCCGCGCTCGAGGCGCTGATCGGGATGGCGGGTGACCATGCCCGCGCGCACCATCTGCTCGCCAGCCTGCGCAAGCAGAGCGCGCAAGCAAACCATGTCGCCCGGCTCGGCCAGACCTATTCGCGGGCGCGCGAAGGGCGCGACCGGCTGCTGCTCGGCTATGCGCTCGCCAAGGAGCTCGAGGACATCGGCGAGCCCGAACGCGCGCTCGACATATTGTGCGAGGCCAATGGCGAGCACCGGCATGCGCTCGATTACGATTTCTCGCGCGATGCGGCCAATTTCGATGCGATCGAGGCGAGCTGGACCGATCTGAAGGCCGCTCCGCCCGCCCGCGACGATGGCGATGCGCCGATCTTCATCATCGGCATGCCGCGCACCGGCACCACGCTGGTTGATCGCATCCTGTCCTCGCACCCTGAGGTGGAGAGCGCGGGCGAGTTGCAGGCGATGCCGCTGGCAGTGAAGCGCGGTGCGGGCACGCGCAGCCGCAACGTGCTCGATCCCGAAACCGTAGCGCTCGCGACCCGCGCGGACATGGCCGCGATCGGCCGCGACTATCTCGAGCGTGCGCAGCATCATCGGCGCGATCCGGCGAAGCGCTTCATCGACAAGTTTCCCGGCAACTTCCAATATGTCGGCTTCATCGCGCGCGCTTTGCCCAATGCACGGATCATCTGCCTGCGCCGCCACCCTATGGACACGGTGCTGAGCAACTTCCGCAACCTGTTCGCGGTCAGCTCGCGCTATTACGATTACAGCTACGACCTGCTCGACATCGCAGCCTATTATGCCCGGTTCGACCGGCTGATGCGCTTCTGGGCCGAGCAGCTTCCGGGCCGCGTGCTGGAAGTGCAGTACGAGGAACTGATCGCCGACCAGGTCGGCCAGACGCGCCGCCTGCTTGACCATACCGGGCTCGACTGGTCGGACGATTGCCTATCCTTCCACACCAATGCCGCGCCGGTTTCCACCCCCAGCGCCGCGCAGGTGCGCCGTCCGATCTACAGCGATTCCGTCGCGCGCTGGAAGCGCCATGCCGATGTGCTGGCGCCGGTATCGCGCTTCTTCGAACAGCACGGCATTTCCGCCACATGACCGGGAGCTCTCTGCCTATGTCCCGCCTGCTCGTATCTGCCGCCCTGGCGTTGGCCGCGCTCGGCATCGTCTCCCCGGCCCAGGCTCAGCCCGGACATGCGCCGAAGCTGCGCGTGGTCGAATGCGGCGCGGAAAGCTGCCTCAGAATCACCGGCCATCGCGATGACAGCGCCGCACCGGTCCTGCTCAATGGGCATGAGATCGCGGTCAACGGTCGGCATCGCTGGACGGCGCGGGTCCCGGTCGCAAAGGTCCGGCACTGGTCCGCGCCCTATGCCCGCAGCATCCAGCTTTCCGTGGCAAATGAAGAGCATAGCGCCCAGTTGCCGATAGGCCTGCTGGGCACGCGCGGTGATCTCGCCATGCTGGTCGTCTCGGTCAAGTAATAACGGCGCCAAGTCTGAGTAATAAAAGTACAAAACCGGGTTATATATTGAAAGTTTTCTCCCGCGCGGCTATAGCGGTCGCCAGCGGCCGCAGAGCTGCAATTGTCTGACGCAGGAGAAAACCCATGAAGACCCGGCTCGTGGCGCTCGCCACCGTCGCGTTTGCCCTGACGGCCACCGGTGCCGCCGCGAACGAAACCGCCACCAATCCCTTCGCCAAGGACAAGGCGATCCTCAACCTCGCAGATCTCGACCTGTCGACCGCCGACGGCCAGCAGCGTCTTGCCAGCCGCGTCGATCAGGCTGCCCGCACGGTCTGCGGTGATCGCCTGTCGGGCGTGCATCTGGCAGCAGAAGCCAAGACGCAGGAATGCCGCGCATCGGTTGCCGCCGATGTCCGCGCGCAGATCGAACAGCGCCTCGCGCGCGCCAGCACCGCATCGGGCGTAAAGCTCGCCTCGCTGCGCTGATACTGTTGCCCTGAGCCGCGACCGGCCCAACCTCCAACAGGGGCGCCCGGTCGCGGACAGGTCATTTTGCCGGCGTGAAGATCGGCTGCGGCCACCAGGTCAGCGTGTGCACGTCATGCGCCGAGGTCCAAAGGCCATCGCCGGCATAGCGCAGCGCACCGCTGCCTTCTGCCTTGCCCAGCCGCGCGACTACAGTCAGCCCTTTGGGGTCGATCGCGACGAACGTCTGGTCCTCGGTGGTGCGCAGCCAGACCATACCCGCGCCGGTATCGATATCGCCCCATTTCAGTTCCTTGCCGACCTTGACCCGCCCGGTCACCTCGCCGGTGGCAGGGTCGATGCGCGCCACCGTGCCGTCGCCCTGTTCCTGTACCCAGACCGCGCCCTCGCCCGCGGCCGAAAAGGCTGGCGAATTGCCCATGGCCGTGGTCTTGGTCACCGCATTGGTGGCAGGGTCGATCCGCTGCACGGTCTTGCCCTCGCTGCTGATCGCCCAGAGCGCATCGAAGCCGAAGACGAGATAATGCGTGCCCGGCGTCACCGCGATCGTCGCGATGACGGCGTTTGTCGCCGGATCGATGCGCGAGACCAGGCCCTTGTTGTCGCTCGCCACCCAGATCGATCCCGCGCCCGCGACCACGTTCAGCTCGCCCTTGGGGTTGGCGATGCCGGTAGCGATGGTGGCGACCTTTTCCGCCTTGGCAGTGTCGATGCGGACGACCGCGTTCTCCTTGCAATCGGCGACCCAGAGGCTGCCCGCATGGATCGCCATCGCGCCACAGGGCCGCGCCATGGCGACCGCCGCCTGCTTGCCCTCACGCGACCAGCGCTCGACCCGGCCGGCATTGGTCGCCCAGACGCTGTCCCCTTCGACCGCGAGGAAATCGGCAAAGCCCGGCACGTCGATCACCTGCTCGGCCGAGGCCGGGGTGACGATCAATGCGGATAATCCTGTGGCCATCGCGGCGGCAGTCTTGCGGAACCTGGTCATGATCGTCCCCTTGCTGTTGAAATCGGCTCAGGCCATCTGCGCGATATAGGCGCGCCAGCCGCCGAGATGCGTGATGTCCTCCGCGCCATCGAGCGCGCGCGGCTCGGCGACGAAGCCCTTGACGCTGGTCCCGTCCGACAAGGTCACCGTGCCAATCGCCAGCGGCGGCGGCACCTCGACGGTGAAGCTGCCGAACTCGGCGACGCCCAGTTCGTACACCTCGACCGCGATCGCCGCCCCCTCGCCCGTATGCACCAAAGCCGGCTTGGGCGGCACCGAATTGGCGATGGCATAGAGCCGGTATTCCGGCGCAGTCTCGAACGCGCCGACGAATTTCGCGTCGCGCGATGTGAGCTGCCAGTGCAGCGGCATGTCCTTCAGGTGCGCGCCGACAACGGCAAGTTTCACGGTCTGCATTTTGCCCTCCAGATCGAGCGGGGGTGGAGAAGGAAGCGCGGCGGCCGCAAGATAGGCGTCCGCGATGTCGAGCAGCGCCCGGTCGGTGTGCGCCGGACCGATCAGCGTGATGCCGAAGCCGGTGCCGTTGTGCCGCGCACCAGCGGGCACGGCGAGCGCGGCCATGTCGAGCAGGTTGACGAAATTGGTGTAGAAGCCCAGCACGCTGTTGAGCGCGATCGGCGCGGCGAGCATCTCGGCCACGCGATAGGTGGTGCCGGCGGTCGGGAAGGCCATCACGTCGATGCCGTCCCAGAGCTGGTCGGCATGGCGTTTCAGCTCGGCGAGCCGGTAGATGCCGTTGAACAGATCGACCGCTTTTGTCTCGAGCCCGGCGGAGACGATCTCGAGCACGGTCGGGTCGATGGCGTCAGGGTTGCTGGCGAGCAGATCGGCCAAGGCGGCGGTGCGTTCGGCCACCCACGGCCCGCCATAGAGCAGCTGCGCGGCCTCCTGCAGCGGCGCGTAATCGATCTCGACGATCGTGCCGAGGCCCGCGAGCACCTCCAACGCCTTGTCGTACAGATATTCCGCCTCGCCATCGCCGAAGAACATCCGCTGGTCGCGGCGCGGCACGCCGATGGTGCGATGGCCGCGCGGCAGATCGGCGAGCGGGCGCGACCAGGCGTCAGCCGCGTCAAAGCCCGCGACGATGGTATCGATCAGCCGCGCATCGGCGGTATCGTCGGAGAACACGGTGATGCAGTCGATCGAGCGGCACGCCGGCACCAGCCCGCGGTTGCTCCAGCGGCCCTTGCTCGGCTTGAACCCGATCAGATGCTGGAACGCGGCGGGCACGCGGCCCGAGCCGGCGGTATCGGTGCCGAGCGCAAAGGCGACCAGCCCCGCCGCCACCGCACTCGCCGATCCCGAGCTCGACCCGCCGCTGACATAGGCGAGATTGTGCGCGTTGCGCGGCGCGCCATAGGGGCTGCGCGTGCCGTTGAGGCCGGTAGCGAACTGGTCGAGATTGGTCTTGCCGACGCACAGCGCTCCCGCCGCGAGCAGCTTCTCGACCACGCTGGCTGAGGCTTCGGGCGCATAGGCAAAGGCGGGGCATGCCGCGGTGGTCTGGAAACCCGCAACATCGATATTGTCCTTCACCGCGAACGGCACCCCCGCCAGCGGCAGATGCTCGCCCGCTGCAACACGCGCGTCGATCGCGCGCGCAGTCTCCAGCAGCGCTTCGGGCGAGGCGCGGCTGATCCAGATCTGCGGCTGCACCGCGTCGTACGCCGCGATCCGTTCGAGCGCAGCCTCGGCCTGAGCCACCGCACTACTCTGCCCGCTCTGGACCGCCGCCGCGATGCCCGCAGCGCTCAGGCGAAACGGCGCGCTCATCCGTGCCTCGTCAGCGCCAGGATCGGCTCGCCAGGCTGCACCGATTGCCGCTCCTTCGCATAGAGCGCCGCCACCGTGCCCGCGCCGGGGCTGTCGACGCGGCATTCCATCTTCATCGCCTCGATGATCGCGATGGCATCGCCCGCCGCGACCTCGTCGCCGACATTGACCAGCATCTTCCAGACGCTGCCGCCAAACGGCGTCTCGATCAGGTCCGCCCCCTCGGGCACCTCGACCGCCGCGCTCTCGGCAACTGGAATGTCCGCCGGATCGACCCGGTCGAACTCGCCCCGCCGCTGCCATTCAGCGCGCTCGGCATCGAACGCGGCCTGGCGATTGGCCTCATAGGCGGCGATGGACTCGGCATTGTCGGCGAGGAACGCGCGATAATCGGCGAGGCGGAATTCGGAGGGCTCGATGCGGATCGATCGCCTGCCGCTGGGGAAATCGCGCCGCCATTCGGCCAGTTCCTCGGCGCTCACCGGATAGAAGCGGATCTGGTCGAAAAAGCGCAGCAGCCAGGGCTTGCCCTCGGTAAACGCCCCGGTCTGGCGATAGGTGTTCCACACCTGGATCGTCCGCCCGAACAGCTGGTATCCGCCCGGCCCCTCCATGCCGTAGATGCACATATAGGCACCGCCGATGCCGACGACATTGGGCGGGGTCCAGGTGCGCGCCGGATTGTACTTGGTGGTCACCAGCCGGTGACGCGGGTCGACCGGGGTCGCGACCGGCGCGCCGAGATAGACATCGCCCAGGCCGAGCACGAGATAGTTGGTCTCGAAGATCAGATTCTCGACCGCCGCGGCGTCGTGCAGGCCGTTGATGCGGCGGATGAACTCGATATTGTCCGGGCACCAGGGCGCATCGTCGCGCACCGTGCCCATATACTTCTCGATCGTCTCGATCGTCGCCGGGTCACGCCAGCTCAGCGGCAGGTGGACGATGCGCGAGGGGATGGTGAAATCCTCCAGATCGCCCAGCCGCTCCTCCGCCGCCATCAGCGCCGCGAGCGCGGCGCTCTGGGTCATCGTGCTGCCGTCGAAATGGAATTGCAGCGACCGGATGCCGGGGACGATGTCGATCACGCCGGGCAGTGCCATCCGCTCGAGCTCGGTGAGCAGCGCCTGCACGCGGATGCGCAGCTCGATATCGAGCACGATCGGACCATATTCGACCAGGATGTTGCGATCGCCCTGCTGGCGATAGACGGTGCGCGGGCGACTGGGTCCTTCGGAGATGATGCCCAGGATCGGCGAGAGCGTCTCGATCGGGCGCGCGGGGCTTTGCATATGCCCTTCGCCGGTCGCGACCAGCCGCCGCTGCAGGCTGTCCGCCGCGAAGGCATCATGGGCGTTGACGGGGACGAAGCGCAATTTGTCGCCGGGCGCGAGCTGGCCAATCTTCCACCGGTCCGCCGCGATCACCACGAACGGGCAGACGAACCCGCCGAGCGAGGGCCCGTCCGGCCCCAGGATGATCGGCATGTCGCCGGTAAAATCGACCGCGCCGATCGCATAGGGGTTGTCGTGGATGTTCGACGGGTGCAGCCCCGCCTCGCCACCATCCTTGCGCGCCCATTGCGGCTTGGGGCCGACCAGACGCACGCCGGTGCGGTTCGAATTGTAATGCACCTGCCAGTCGGCGGTGATCAGCGTGTCGATATCGCCCGGCGTGAAGAAATCCGGTGCGCCATGCGGACCATAGAGAACCCGCAGCGTCCATTCGCTGCCGATCTCGGGCAAGGCGACCTGCGATAGCGGCGTGGTCGTCTCGCCATGCGCGAGATGCAGCGTATCGCCCGCGAGCAGCCGCCGCGCGGCATGCCCGCCGAACTGGCCGAGCTCGAACGTGCTGGTGCTGCCGAGATACGGCGCGATGTCGAGCCCGCCCGCGAACAGGATATAACCGCGCAGCCCTCCACCGGTCGCGCGGCCGAGGCTCAGCGTCTGGCCTGCCGCGACCTCGACCGGCATACCGCGCGCCACCGGAGCGCCATCGAGCGTCGCGCCGAAATCCGCGCCCATCAGGCAGATGCGCGCGGGCGCGTTGAACAGCAGCGTCGGCCCGGTCAGCGTCAGTTCCAACCCGGACGTGCCTTCGGGATTGCCGAGCAGCCGGTTGCCCAGCCGGAACGACTGGTCGTCCATCGGCCCCGAAGGCGGCACGCCGACCGCCCAGAGCTTCTGACGCCCCGGCCAGTCCTGCACCGTGGTCGCGGTGCCGCCGCTCACCACCTGGATGCTCTGCGGCTGATAGACCACGCTTTCGAGCGCGCGGGTCGAGACCTCGCCGGTGACGAAGGCGGGCGCGCGCACCACCTCGCGCAGCCAGCGCAGATTGCTCTCGATGCCGTCGACGCGCGCTTGGTCGAGCGCCGCCTGCATCGCGGCGACCGCGAGTTCGCGCGTCTCGGCATGCACGATCAGCTTGGCGAGCATCGGGTCGTACCAGCTGCTCACCGTGCTGCCCGCCATCACCCAGGTTTCGGTGCGGATGTCCTCGGGGAAGCGCACCGAGGTCAGCGTGCCCGAGGTCGGGCGATAATCCTGCGCCGGATCCTCGGCATAGAGGCGCACCTGCACCGAATGGCCCTGAGGCGCGGTCGGCGCGCTGTCGAGAAAGGCGAAATCGCCCTGCCCGCCGCGCACCATCCATTCGACCAGATCGATGCCGAACACCTCTTCGGTCACGCCATGTTCGACCTGAAGCCGGGTGTTCATTTCCAGGAAAAAGAATTCCTTGCGCTCGGCATCGTAGAGAAATTCGACCGTCCCGGCAGACCGATAGCGCGCCGCCTCGCCCAGCCGGATCGCTGCGGCGTAAAGCTCGGCGCGGATCGCATCGGGCAGCAGCGGTGCAGGCGCTTCCTCGACCACCTTCTGGTTGCGGCGCTGCAGTGAACAATCGCGTTCGCCCAGCGCCACGACGCGCCCCTGGCCATCGCCGAAGATCTGCACCTCGATATGCCGGGCGCGGCGGATGAAGCGTTCGAGGAACACCCCGGAATCGCCGAAATTGCCCTGGCCGAGCCGCGCCACGGTGGCGAAGCCCTCGCGCACGTCCTCGGCCGTCTCGCACACGCGCATGCCGATGCCGCCGCCGCCGGCCGTCGCCTTGAGCATGACGGGAAAGCCGATGCGCTCGGCTGCCGCGACCGCCTCGGCCTCGTCGGTGAGCAGATCGGTGCCCGGCGCGAGTGGAACGTCATGCGCGGCAGCCAGCGCGCGCGCGCTGTGCTTCAGCCCGAAGGTGCGGATATTGTCGGGATCGGGGCCGATGAACACGATGCCTGCCGCCGCGCAGGCCTCAGCAAATTCGGCATTTTCGGCGAGGAAACCATAGCCTGGGTGGATCGCCCCTGCTCCGGTGGAGCGGGCCGCCTCGAGGATCGCGGGGACGTTCAGATAGCTCTCGCTCGCCCGCGCCGGGCCGATGCACACCGCCTCGTCGGCCAGCGCGACATGCAGCGAATCCTCGTCGGCCTCCGAATAGACCGCGACCGAGCGCAGCCCCATCTTGCGCAGCGTGCGGATGATGCGCGTGGCGATCGCGCCGCGATTGGCGATGAGAACGGTGTCGTAGCTCATGCGGTGACGATCATGCGCACGGGCGTGGGGTTGAAGCCGTTGCAGGGATTGTTGATCTGCGGGCAGTTGGAGACGACCACGGTCACGTCCATCTCGGCGCGCAGATCGACCGTCAGGCCCGGCGCGCTGATCCCGTCGACAATGCCCAGCGAGCCGTCGGCCTCGACCGGCACGTTCATGAAGAAGTTGATGTTCGACACGATATCGCGCTTGCCGCGCCCTTCGAGCAGGTTCGCCTCGAGGAAATTCTCGACACAGGCATGTTCGGACTTGGTATGATGACCGTATCGCAAGGTATTGGATTCGCACGAGCACGCGCCGCCGATCGTGTCGTGATAATCGACCGCGCTGGCGGTGATCGTCATCATCGCGCGCCCCTCGTTCGATCGCAGCACGGTGCCCTCACGCAGGAACAGGTTGCCCTGCGCCGCGACGGTATCCTGCGCGCTATAGCGTTCGGCATCGTCGGCGGTCGCATAGAGCAGGAAATCGACGGCCTGGTTGCCCTCCAGATCGACGATGCGCAGCGTCTGCCCGGCGGCGATATGGTGCAGCCAGGGCGCGCGTGCGGGCACGATCTCATCGTGGACGATGGGGCCAGTCAGGCCAGCGATATGGGGATCGGCGCTCATTCGGGTGAAACTCCTGCGATCAGCGACGGAAATAGTCTTCGACGTTGAGAAAGGCGCGCTGGCCCTCCGGCGTCGCGTTGCGAATGGGGTCGGTTTCCGGGGTCACCTCCCCGCGCCAGGCGGTGACGCGCAGCGGTGTGACGCTATATGCGGGGCGCGGATCGAGCACGTGCGGCACGTTGGCGATGACCACGATCACGTCCATCTCGGCGCGCAGCAGCACGCTGCGTCCGCCATCAAACGGGCCGACATCGGGCACGATGCTGCCGTCCTCCGCGATGGTCGCGCCCTTGAACAGGTTGATGCACGGATGCACATCGCGCCGCCCCAGCCCATGCTTGGCCGCGCCGAGCAGAAACCGTTCGCGGCCATTGGGACAGGGGCTGTAATTGGCACCCTCGCCATATTTCGCGGCATTGGTCGCGGCGTTGGAGGTGCCGCAAAACGCATCGTGCGTGCCGGCTCCGTCCTCGACGATGCTCATCAGCACGCGGCCCATGTCCGACAGCAGAAGCTTGCCTGCGCCCAGATAGCCGTTCCACTGCACCTTCACCGTATCGGCGACATTCAGCCGCTCGGTCGGCATTTCGGCGTTGAACAGCTGCAGGCCGGCACAGGCATCGCCCTTCAGGTCGATCAGCCGCAGCCGGGTGCCGCGCGCCAGCCTGCGCGTGGCATAGCCGCCGGGCGCGATCGTCTCTTCCCAGAGCAGGTCTGCACCCGCGACGCCCTCGGGCAGGTCGTCGGCGATCGGCGGCAGCACCGGCATCGACTCGACCCGCGTGCCCGCCATGCTGCGGGCATGGGCGCGGGCGGCGGACGGATCGCTCAGAACGGCGGTCATGCAGCGGCTCCCTTGGCATGTTCGCCCGCATCCGGCTCGTAGAGCGGCGGCAGCAGGGCGGTGGTGGTGACGAGTTGCAGCTGGTGCACGCCGCGCACCCGGCGCAGCGCATCGCACAGCTCGTTCAATCGGACGGCAGGCCCCTGGACCAGCAGCACCTCGAGCGACTGGTCGTCCTCGAGGAACACGTGCTGCGAGGAGATGACCTCTTTCAGATATTCGGCCTGGGTCTGCGCGAGCTGATGGCGCACCCGGCCCCGGTCGCCGCGATAGACGATGGTCAGCGTACCCGCGAGCATCTCGTCGGGGCGCGTCGTCGCCTCATGCGCGGCCAGCGCATGGCGGATCAGCTCGGCGATCAGCTGCGATCGCGATGGCAGGCCGCGTTCCTCGACCATCATGTCGAGCTGGCGGAACAGCTCACTTGGCAGGCTCATCGATAACCGTGCGACACTGGTCGGCTCGGTACCCATCATGCGTTCTCCTGGGTCTTGGCAATCTCCAGAACCGCCGGTTTTTCAGGCTCTTCCGGGTTGCTCTTCTTGTTGAGGGTGAGGTCGTAGACGGCGGTCGCGCCGAAGCGGTGCGGCGCGTGCGGATCGTGCCGGCGCTTGTCGAGCGCGAGCACGCGGGTGCCGAGCGTGAACGCCTCGCGAATGTCGTGCGTCACCATGATGATGGTCAGCGCGTAATCGCTCCACAGCTGCTGGATCAGCGCGTGCATATCGGCGCGGATGCCGGGGTCGAGCGCACCGAATGGCTCGTCGAGCAGCAGGATGCGCGGCCGCTTGATCAGCGCCTGCGCGATGGCCAGCCGCTGCTGCATGCCGCCGGAAAGCTGCGCGGGATATTGGTGCATGCTGTCGGCCAGCCCCACCGCGACCAGCATCGCCTCGGCCTGCTCGCGCGCCGCCTTGCGTGCAGAGCCGAACAGCCTCGCGGTGAGCGGCGCCTGCTCGCATTCGAGCCCGAACACCACATTGCCGAGCGCGCTCAAATGCGGGAAGACCGAATAGCGCTGGAACACTACCCCGCGATCGGGCCCGCATTCGGGCGCAAGCGGCTGGCCGTCGAGTTCGATCACACCGCGCGTCGGGCGCTCCTGGCCCAGGATGACGCGCAGCAGGCTCGACTTGCCAGCGCCCGAGGGACCGACGATCGACACGAACGAGCCGGGCTGGATGTCCAGATCGACCTTTTCCAGCACGATCTTGTCGCCATATTCGACCCAGACGTTCTGGAGGCTGAGGATCGGCGCGGCGCTCATCGGCCCTGCCCCTCCGCCCAGGGAAAGGCCTTGCGGCTGGTCAGCGCGAGCGCCCAGTCCATCACGATCGCGAGCAGCGCGATCCACGCGACATAGGGCAGGATCACGTCCATCGAGAGGTAACGGCGGACGAGGAAGATGCGGTAGCCCAGCCCCACATCCGCCGCGATCGCCTCCGCCGAGATCAGGAACACCCAGGCGGGGCCGAGCGCCAACCGGACGGCATGGATCAGCCGCGGCATCGCCTGGGGCAGCGCGACGCGGATCATGATCTGCCAGGAACTTGCGCCGAGGGTCTGCGCCTTGATCACCTGTTCGGCGGGCAGCGCGGCGATATAGGCCGCGATGTCGCGGATCATCACGGGCGCGACGCCGATGGCGATCAATGCGATCTTGGCGGTCTCGCCTAGACCCAGCGCGATGAACAGGATCGGCAGCAGCGCGATCGGCGGGATGACCGCAATGCCGGTGACCAGCGGGCCGAAAGTGGCGCGCACCGGGGGCAGCACGCCCAGCACCAGACTGACGACCAGCGCGGTCAGCGTCGCGATCCCGAGGCCCAGCCCGAGCCGGTAGAGGCTGGCCACCGTATCCGCCCAGAAGGTGACCTGTCCGGTCAGCTGGTCCGCCTGGAACATCAGCGCCGACATGGCCTGCATCATCTGCCCGGGCAGCGGCAGGATTTTGTCCATCGGGTTGTCAGCATGGCGCTGCGCCGCGACGATCAGATAGGCGATCAGCAGTACCGCGACCGGAAGCGCACCGAGCAGGATGCGCTCGCCCTTTTTGGGATGTCGGTTGACCCAGCGCATCGCCGTTCCCCTGCCCCGATCCGCGCTTACAGCTTGCCGTCCGCGGCGAGCTTCATGAACGCATCGTCGAAGCGCAGCGTGACCCGCGCCGGATCGCCCAGCACCTTGCCGCCGGGAAACGCAATACCCACCGCATCGGCGCTGGCCGCGCCCTTGAACAGACCCTTGGAGAAGCTGAAATCGCGCACCTGGGTCATCGTGGTGACGAGCGCCGGAGAGGTCGCCGCCGCAACCGCCGCCTTGGGATCGGCATAGAGGAAAGTGGTCTTGAGCTGGCTGTCGAACATTTCGGGCGTCGCGCCCGAAAGCTTGGCCATCGCGGCGCGCGCTGCCATTCCTTCCGCATCGTCGCGCTGCATCAGCGCCACCGTCTCATACCAGATGCCTGCCAGCGCCTTGCCCAGGTTTGGATTGGCCTTGAGCGTCGCGGTATCAACGACCATCAGGTCGAGAATTTCACCCGGAATGTCGGCCGAGCTGAACACTTGGGTGACGCCGGGTTCGCCCTTCATCACCGAAAGCTGCGGGTTCCAGGCGACCGCGGCGTTGACATCCGCCGCGCCAAAGGCCGCTACGATGTCCGCATCCGAGGTGTTCACGGTCTTGACGTCGGTGGACTTGAGACCTGCCTTTTCGAGCGCGCGGGTGAGCAGATAGTGCGACACCGAAAGCTCGACCAGATAGACCTGCCGCCCCTTGATCGCCGCCAGGCCGTTCGCGCCCTTGAGCAGCACACCATCATTGCCGTTCGAGTAATCGCCGATGATGATGGTAGTCGTATCCTTGCCGCCAGCCGCCGGGATGGTCAGCGCGTCCATATTGGCGACGGTGACGCCGTCAAACTTGCCGGCCGTGTACTGGTTGACCGACTCGACATAGTCGTTGACCTGCACGAAGTTGATCTTGATGCCGTATTTGTCGGCCCATTTCTTCACGATGCCCGCCTGCTGCGCATAGGGCCAGGGCATCCACCCCGCATAGATTGACCAGCCGATATTGAATTCGGTCTTGGGCTTGGCGGGCTCGGGGGAACCGGAACAGGCGGCGAGCGCGAAAGCCCCCAGCATCGCCAGAAGGGTGGAAAGCCTGCGCAACAGCCTCGTCATGATTCGGTCCCCTTTCGCAGTGCAGCATCACGAGCGCGGGCAGGCTTGTCCAGCAGAAAATATTACCATGAGTGAAAAACGTAATAACCGTTGGAGAGAACACGCGTTCTCCGGTGGTCCGCAACGCCGAGCTGCCAAGGTACGCTTTGCGCAACAGATAACCCTATAAAGCCCGAAAAACCGAGCCTGCTCAGCAGACAGTGATTCGCTCGGCCAAGCGTTATCCTTTTGCGGCCCGTGATTCGCCGGTATGATCCGCCCCTCGTCCGCGAAGCGTTTTTGCTTAAGTGGCGGGTTGTCCGATCCGCCACCAAACCGCGTCAATCCCGTCATTTTTTGCAGTGCAACACGAAATTCCGTTCATACTGAGCAAGTGCAAAATTATTACGCTTGACGCATTCCGTAATATCCATACCGTATTGGATGTCGCTGGCAGTTCGCCAGCGGCACTATCGACTGTTCGCAAGCGAGGGTCCGTGGATCGAAAGCCGGCCTGTTCGGATATCAGACAAGGCGCTGCGCACCGCGCAGACGGCACGATCACCCTACGCGAAGCGATATCTACCCCCGCAGGCAAGACCGCCGCGCGACGTGCAATGGCGCGCGCGCAGACAAGGCGGCGCGTGTGGGGAGGTTCAGGGAGAACAGGCCGGAAAACCGGCAATCAAGGGGTCGGCATCGCCAGAACCCCAGGGGAGACGGGTGTCATTTGAAAAGGCTCACCAAGAATTGGGGGTCTGAAGATGACGAACAAGCTGTTCCGCGCCACCTTGCTGGGCGCTACCATGTTGATGGGCATGGGCACCGCGCCTGCCTTTGCGCAGGACACTGCGGGTGATGCCGCGCAGGATACCGAACAGGAAGGCGGCAGCAACGTCATCGTCGTGACCGCGACCCGCCGCGCGACCTCGATCCAGGACGTGCCGATCAACATCAGCGCCATCGGCGACGAGCAGCTCGCGCGCCAGCGCATCGACGACGTCCGCGACATTGCCGATTTCACCCCGGGCCTGACCATCTCCGACACCGGCCCTGGATCGACCGGCGCCATCGTGCTGCGCGGCCTCAACGCTTCGGACACCAGCGCGAACGGCGCCTCGTTCGACGATGCGCTCGGCCTGTATCTGGGCGAAGTGCCGCTCTATTACGATTTCAAGCTGCTCGATATCGCGCGTGTCGAGGTTCTGCTCGGCCCGCAAGGCACGCTCTACGGGCTGGGAACACTGGCCGGCGCGATCCGCAACATACCCAACCGCCCCAATCTCGAAAGCTTCGAAGGCGAGGTGCACGGCCGCTTCTACGCCAAGCAGCACAGCAGCAAGCTCGGCTATCAGGCCGATGGCGTCATCAACATCCCGATCATCAAGGATCACCTCGCCTTCCGCAGTTCGACCGGCTATTTCTACGATCCCGGCTTTATCGACTATACGCTGCTGCTGCAGCGGCCGGGCGTTTCGCTGCCCCAGCCCAACGGCCCCAATTTCATCAGTGCGGCGGGCTATGCCGCCAACCTGCGCCGCGAGAACGACGTCAATTTCGAGAAGACGATCAGCACGCGCAACCAGCTGCTCTATCAGGCGAGCGAGGACTTCAAGCTCAACATCACCTATGCGTTTCAGCGTACCAAGACCGATGGCCGCCAGTCGAACAGCGATTTCGTGTTCGGCACCGGGCGGTATGAAAGCGCGGCGCGCTTTCTCGAGCCGGTCAATCGCCGCGCGCATCTGATCAGCGCGGAAATCAACGCCAATATCGGCAACATTGCCGATCTGGTGGCGACCACGGCGCATACCGACGTCAAGAACGAGCAGACGGGCGACAATACCGACCTGCTGCTCGACCTCGATTATGGCTATGAATCCTTTCCTGCCTTTTCGAGCTTCAACGAGAGCACCAACCGGCGCAAGCAGTTCAACCAGGAAGTGCGCTTCGTGTCGCGCCATGGCGGACCGTTCAACTGGGTGCTGGGTGCCTTCTATAACCGCCGCACGCTGCAGAACGACTATCGCGAGCGGCTGCCGAACCACCCGTTCGTCGCCTTCGGCACGTTGCCCAACCCTCTCGAGCTCGAATATGTCTCGTTCAACCGCTCGCGCGTGACCGAGCGCGCGATCTTCGGCGAAGGCACCTTCCGCATCACGCCCGAATGGCAGGTCACGGCCGGTGCGCGCTATTTCGGCTATCGCTCCGAAGTCGCGGGCCGCGCGGTGTTGCCGCTGCTCGGCGAGCCGCTGAGCCCCTATGATCTGCCCTCGGCAGGCGGCGTCGCCAAGAAAAGCGGCTGGGTGTGGAAGTTCAACAGCTCATACAACATCACCGACGATATCATGGTCTATGCGACCTATTCGAAGGGCTATCGCCTGGGCGGACCGAACACCGTTGCACCATGCGTGCTGCCGCTCAATCCGAACCAGCAGAATGTCTGTGCGCTGCCCAACGAGCAGCAGTTCGGCCCCGATACCACCAAGAACCTGGAACTCGGCATCCGTACCGAGCTGTTCAACAACATGCTGACGTTCAACTTCAACGTCTACCAGATCAAGTGGAACGGCATTCAGGTCGCCTCGGCGACGGTCAATGGCGTGGTCGGCATCACCGTCAATGGCGGGACCGGCAAGTCCGAAGGCTTCGAAACCTCGTTCCAGCTGCGCCCACTGCCCCGCTTCACGATCCAGGGCAATTTCTCCTATCTCGACGCGCGGCTGACCCAGGACGTGCCGGGGATCATCGCGGTCAACAGCCCGGCGGGAATCTATCCCAGCCGGCCAATCCAGCTCGACGCGCTGTCGGGCGACCGGCTGCCGGGTTCGGCGAAGACAAGCGGCGCGCTTGGCGCGACCTACACCGCGCCGTTCATGGACGGGAACATCGTCGCTGACTGGACGGCGACCTATCGCGGCAATGTCGTCACCCGGCTGGGCTGGGATCGCGCGTTCGGCGACAAGCTGCCCGGCTTCACCACGCACCGCGCCTCGGTCTTTTACGAGACCGACCGCTACAGCTTTGGCGTCTGGGCCAACAACATCTTCGACAAATATGCGGTCAACGCGGTGTCGAACGATCGCTCTCGCGTCGGCCTGAACGACGGCGTCCGGCTGCGCTATCTGCGCAACAGCGTCATCAACCCAATGACCCTGGGCCTGGAGGCCCGGTTCAGGTTCTGATCGCAGGCTTGGGCGCGGGGCCGGTTGGGCAAGGCCGGTCCCGCCCCATGCGACCCGCCATCAAGGGGGCCAGATGATGACAGCAAAAGGCCGAATTCTCGGAGCTGCGGGGCTCATGATGGGGCTGGCGACCTCGGGCTTGCTTGTCGCCGCACCCGGTGCCCCCCTGCCCCGGCTGTTTGCCGAACGCTGGATCGACGGCACCAACGGCGCCGAACCGGTCGCGCAGGTGCAGGCGCTCGACGCCGACACGTTCGTGATCCGCCAGTCGGTCAAGACCAATTTCGAAGCGCCCTTCCTCTATCTGCTGTTCGGGCGCGACAAGGCACTGCTGATCGATACCGGGGCCGAAGGCGGAGTCATCCGCCCGGTGGTGGATCGGGTGATCGCAGAATGGCTCGCCGCGCATGGCCGCCAGGCCATCCCGCTGGTCGTCGCGCACAGCCATGCGCATGGCGACCATATCGCCGGCGATGCCGCGTTTCGCGACCGGCCCGATACCACATTGGTCGGGCTGAAACCGGCGGATGTCGCGGCCTTTTTCGGCATCAAACCCTGGCCCGGCGATATCGCGACCTTCGATCTGGGCGGCCGGGCGCTGTCGATCATCCCGACGCCGGGGCATCAGGCGGCCGCCATGATGGTCTATGACCCGCAGCTCAAGATCCTGCTCTCAGGCGATACGCTCTATCCCGGGCGGCTCTACGTGCCGGTCAATTTCCTCGGCGACAACCGCGCCAGCATCGATCGATTGAGCGCTTTCGTGCGCACCCACTCGGTCCGCGCCGTGCTCGGCGCGCATATCGAGATGACTCGCGAGCCGGGACGCGATTATGCGCACGAGGCGCTGGAGCATCCGAACGAGCATCCGCTCGAGCTGCCAGCAAGCGAGATCGCCAAGCTGCGCCAGGGGCTCAGGGCAAGGCTCGACACGCCGGGCCAGTCGCAGGTCCATGACCGCTTCATCATTGTACCGGTGCCGCCCCGTGACGAATGACCGCATAGATCAGGTCTATGGGAACTATTGGCCAATGCCGTCTGGCGTGATGGCCCGGATTTTACAACGCTCTTTCCACTGCGAACCTCAACCGTCCCGCCTTCAGTGCTGCCCTAAGCCGGCAGCCCGGGACCGCAACGTGAGTACAGGCACATGAACGGAGTCCGCGTCGGCAACCGCATCATCGGGGCAGATTCACCCGTCACCATCGGTTGGGAGAACGTGCCCAAGGTGGAAGGCGGCCCGTTCAAGCGGCTGTTCTTCACCTGGTTCCAGCCCGCCGTGCTCTTTTCAATGATCCTGTTCTGGTATTATGCGCCCAATTCGATCGCCAAGGCCTCGACCGCGATCGGCATCGGCATCGCGTTTCGCGCGCTGCTGCTCGCGCTCGAATGGGTCAACCCGCGCTTCAAGAGCTGGGAGCTGACCTGGAAGGAATGCGTGACCGACCTGTTCTATGTGGGGCTGGGCTATACCATCCTCAATCTGGTCGATAATTTCATCGGCAGCGACGTGCTGATCGAGAACCTGCTGAGCAGCTTCGACTGGGACAAGTTGGCCTGGTTCACCGACCTGCCGTTGCTGGTCCAGGCGTTCCTGATCCTGTTCATCTTCGATTTCGGCCAATACTGGATGCACCGCGGGATGCACAACTGGTACCCGCTCTGGCTGACCCATTCGGTGCACCACTACATCACCCAGCTCAACATCAACAAGGGCGCGGTCGGCAACCCGGTCGAGCTGTTCCTGATCGGGCTGGGCATCGGCGGGCTGTTCGACTTCCTGCCGCGCGCCGCGCTGCTCGCCGGGGCCATCGGCATGTCGATCGGCGTGTATCAGCACATCAACGTGCGCTTCAACACGCCCGCCTGGTGGCGCTTCCTGTTCAACACCACCGAGCATCACAGCCTGCACCATTCGCTCGATTTCGAGGCGACGCGCAGCAACTATGCCAGCAACTTCATCTTCATCGACCGCATGTTCGGCACCTGTGTCGATGGCGAGGCCGAGCTGCTCGGCATGGAGGGCGGCCGCCGCATGTCGATCCGCGAACAGATGACCTATCCCTTCACCGAAGGCTGGAAGACGATGAAGGAGAAATTCGGCAAGGCAGACGACCCCCACGCGGTGCCCGCAGAATGACCGGCCAGGCCCCCAGCATGGATGGCGAGCGCATGCCCGGCATCTCACCGAGCGGCGACGCCCGTTCCTGGATGCGGCTGATCGACTGGATCTGGACGGTGCGCGGCGAACTGCCGCTGCCCGCCGGACAGGATACTGACAAGGCCTTTGCCAAGCTCGAACCCTTTTTCCGCGAGCCCGGCACCAGCTTCGATCAGGCCGAGGGCCGGCTCACCTTCACCAAGAAGGACCCGCTCGCTCAGGACAAGATGTCGATCTACGATCGGGGCGAACTGCGCGTCGAGAGCCAGCCCGGTGGCGGCGTGCTGCGCTACTGGATGACCAGCAAGTCGCTGCTGTTCTGCTTCCTCGCGCCGTTGCTGTTCGTCGCCTTCGGGCAGATCATCGTCGGGGTCGGCATATTGGCCAAGCCCGATACCGAACAGGCGGACAAGAAGAAGAAGGAAGAGAAGGACAAGGTCCGCGAGCTGCACTGGATCGACCAAATGCTCGGCGCGCCCGCGCCCGAAAAGCCCAAGAAGGACGAGAAAGACAAGAAGAAGGACGAAGGCGGCAAGGACCGCTTCTCGCCGACCTCGGCCTATGTGTTCGCCGGGCTGTTCGCGCTGCTCTACGTCATAGGACGCATCCTCGAGGACCGGCTGATCCGCAGGCGCTTCCTGCGCAGTCTTTCAGGCGGCTGAACCTTACCGATCGGGTTGCGATTGCCGATCGAGCCGGCGCACCCTAAGTCGTCCCGCATGAGCACATGGCAATTCGACGCGCAGACTGATGACATCCGCCCGCTGCTGATGGCGGCGCAGGCGTCTGGCACACCGTTCGCAATCGCCACGCTGGTCGAGACCTCCGGCCCCGCCCCGCGCGAACTGGGCGCGCAGATGCTGATCACCGGCGAACAGCACTGGGGCTATCTTTCCGGCGGCTGCATCGAGGCCGATGTCGCGCGGCACGCCCGCGAAGCGATGGCGACAGGAAAGCCGAGGCTGCTTCGCTATGGCGAGGGCAGCCCGTGGATCGACATCCGCCTCGCCTGCGGCACCGGCATCTCGGTGCTGGTCGAGCCGCTGCGCGGCGATGACCCGGCAGTGTCTGCCCTGCTGGATGGCTTTCAGTCGCGACACCCGGTCCTGTGGTCCAGCGACGGAACAGCGCGCGAGGCGCTTCCTTCCGACGATGTGCCCCGCTTCGCCTGGGATGCTTGCCGCTACACGAAACGTTACGACCCCGTCATGCGGCTCGTGCTGATCGGCGAGGATGCGACCGTGCTCGCCTGCGCCACGCTCGGCCAGGCGATGGGGATGGAGGTGGCGCTGGTCACCCCCAACGGCCCCGAAGCCGCGCCGCTTACCGGCCTGTCCTATCATCGCACCTCGCCCGCTGACGCGCTGGACGCGATCGGGCTTGATCGCTGGACAGCGGTAGCGGTGCTGTCGCACGATCGCGAGGATGACGAGGCTGGGCTGGCCGCCGCGCTCGCCTCTCCTGCCTTCTATGTCGGCGCGATCGGCGCGCGCGTAAGGCTCGACGGACGGGTCGCGCTGTTGCGCGGCCATGGCGTGCGCGAGGCAGACATTGCGCGGTTGCACGCGCCGATCGGTCTTCAGGGCTTCGGCAAGGCCCCACGCGATATCGCGCTGTCGGTGGTCGC